>DASPQQ010000101.1:0-12972 GCA_035624885.1 Bryobacteraceae bacterium
TGAGCTTTCAGGCAAACGGATTCGGTGCTACCGGATTCGGCCTGAACAACCTGGAGTACAGCGCCAACGGTACGTCCGGCGGCACTGTGGATATCATCTACACTTATACGCCGAACTCGAGTGAGACCTTACCGCCGAGTCCGGAACCCTCCACCTGGGCGATCATCGGCGGCGGCCTTCTCTTCCTTTACTACTGCCGGCGCCGCGTCGCAGCCTGAGCGAACTTACTTCGCATCGCGCCAGTTCGCGCCCGTCCCGACGTCCACCAGCAACGGCACATCCAGCCGGCATACGCCCTCCATTTCCCGTTTCACTGTTTCCTTCACCTGCTCCAGTTCGTCGCCCGGCGCTTCGAGGACCAGTTCATCGTGCACCTGCAGCAGCAAGCGCGTGCGGAATCCGGCGAGCGCCTTGTCGATGCGCACCATCGCGAGCTTGATCAGGTCCGCCGCCGTTCCCTGAATCGGTGAATTCACAGCCGTTCTTTCAGCGAAACCGCGCGCCGCGGGGTTCCGGCTGTTCATGTCCGGAATCGGCCGTTCCCGTCCGAACAGCGTCCTCGCAATCCCTGTCTCACGCGTCTTCGCAATCGTCTCGTCGATGAACTTCTTCACTCCGGCGTAACGCTCGAAGTACGCCTTGATGTAGGCGTCCGCTTCTTTTCTCGAGATCCCCAGATTCGCCGCCAGCCCGAAGGAACTGATCCCGTAAACGATCCCGAAGTTGACGGCCTTGGCGCTGTTCCGCGCCTCCTTCGTGACCAGCATCGGAGGCACGCCCATCACTTCCGCCGCTGTGCGCGTATGAACGTCCTCGCCGCGCCGGAATGCATCAACTAACACCGGATCGCCCGACATATGAGCCAGCAGCCGCAGCTCGATCTGCGAATAGTCGGCTACCACGAGCGTCCATCCCTCCCGCGGAATAAATGCCGCGCGAATCTCGCGCCCGAGTTCCGTGCGGATGGGAATGTTCTGCAGGTTCGGATTCGAAGACGATAAGCGACCCGTAGCCGCGCCCGCCTGATTGAAGCTCGTGTGCAGCCTTCCCGTCGCCGGATCGATCAGTTCCGGCAACGCATCCACATAAGTTCCCTTCAGCTTGGTCAGCTGGCGGTAATCGAGTATCTTCTGCGCAATCGGATACTCCGGCGCAAGCGACTCAAGGACATCGGCCGCCGTCGAAATGGTTTTCCCCTTGCCATACTTCACCGGCGCCGGGAGACCCATTTCCTCGAACAGCACCTTGCCCACCTGCTGCGGCGAGGCGATGTTGAACTCTCGCCCGGCCATCGCGTGAATCTCCGCGGTCAGCGACGCGATGCTGGTCTCCATCAGGCTGGACAGCCGCGCCAGTTCCTGCGGATCGATGCGGATTCCCGTGTCTTCCATGCGCGCCAGCACGCCCGCGAGCGGCAGTTCAATGTCCCGATAGAGCTGCATCAGACCGCGCCGCTCCACTTCGGGCCGCAGCTTCTCATTCAGCTCATAAATAAAGCTCGCGCGCTCATCGGCCCTCGGTCCCACGCGGAGATCCAGCCGCCGCTCCACCATCGCCTCGAGCGAACATCCGCCCGGATCGGCGTCCAGCAGGAACGAATAGAGCGAAACATCGTCGCGAAATCCGGCCGGCTCAATGCCACGCTTCAGCAAATCCAGATGCAGCGATTTCAGATCCGCCGTTGCCTTGAGGCGTCCAGCATCTTCGAGGCACGCCTTTAACTCGCCAACGCGGGAGACTGCAAGGCTGCGCGCCTCTGCCGCACGATACGCCAGCCCGATATCCGTCCCATCCAGTGACAGGGCGAAACAAAGCGGAATCGCGGCGGGAACTGCTCCGAGGAACGCCTCCACATTTTCGAGCGGCCGAAAGTCCTTCTGGCGCGCATCCTCCGTCGGCCCCAGCTCCTTCAGATGCGAGTAGAACTCCAGCTCCCGGAAGACGCCCTTCAGCGTCTCCACATCCGGCTCCTGCACGTGGAAACTATCGAGTTCGAACGGCACCGGCACATCGCAGTGAATCGTTGCCAGCTGCAGGCTCAGCTCAATCCGCTCGCGATTGTTCTGCAGGCTTTCGCGATACGTCCGCTTCGTCACCTGCCCGGCGCCGTCGAGCGCCGCTTTCACCGACCCGAACTGCTCGATGATGTCCTTCGCGCCCTTGTCGCCGATGCCCGGCGCGCCCGGAATGTTATCCACGGCATCGCCCTTGAGCGCCAGCAGATCGGCCACCTGATGCGGCTCGACTCCCATGAACTCCTTCACCTTCGGCGGGTCGTACCAGGCATCGTCCTTCGCCGGATTCAGCATCGAAACGTGCTCATTCACGAGCTGCAGCATGTCCTTGTCGCTCGACACAATCACCACATCGCAGCCGGCTTCGACCGCGCGCTTGCTCAGTGTGCCAATGACGTCATCCGCCTC
Organism: Bryobacteraceae bacterium; assembly: GCA_035624885.1. Taxonomy (GTDB): domain Bacteria; phylum Acidobacteriota; class Terriglobia; order Bryobacterales; family Bryobacteraceae; genus BOG-234. The sequence goes on from DASPQQ010000101.1 coordinate 2,424, forward strand.
GTATCTCGCATACTGCACCACCGGAATGCGCATCCCGTTCAGAATCCGCTCCACATACGGAATCTGCGTTTTCAGATCGTCCGGCGTTTCCGCGCGGTTCGCCTTGTATTCCTCAAACAGCTCATCGCGATGTGTCTTGCCCAGGCTCTCGAAGATCGCGGCCAGATACTGCGGCTCGTAAGTCTTCTGCAGTTTCCGAAGCATGTTGTAGAAAATCAGAACCGCTTCGGTGGGAATGCCCGTGGTCGTGCGCATCGGCGGCGCCTGCATGCGGGCCCGGGCATGAAAGGCGCGGAAGATGAATCCGTAGCTATCGATGAGAAAAAGGCGTGGACGTGAGTGCACTGCGCAACATCATAGCCGACTACTTCCGCACCGGCTCATCCCAGCCCATCAATCTCCCAGCACATCAATCAAAGCTGAGCTTCAGATACGAATAGCCTTCTTCCTGCTTCAGCACCACCTCGGCAAGACCGGAAGGCACTTCCATGGCAAACGGCAGCAGATCCTGCGTCGTCACCTTGCGCAGCCGCATGGAGTTCTGGCACGCCGCGAACACGACGCCCGCTTCGGCATGCTTCATCAGTTGCGCCTGCAGTTCCGTATCGGTCTTCTGCAGCACGGCCAGCCCTTCGCCAAGGCACACCATTTCGATCTGCACATCGTCTTTGAACGCCGTGCGCAGCACGCCGATGTGACCCACCGCATGCTTCCACGCATCCATGCCGGCGAGGCTCATTTCCATCACGATTTTGTGCTTCTTCGCAGCCTGCGCCTGCGCCGCCGCAGCCGCGAGACCGAACAGCGAAGCAGCCGCCTGTTTGCGCGTGATCTTCATGGCCTCTTTATCGTAATGCACATCGCGGCCGCGATCACGATCACCATCACGGCAAAAACCTGCCGCAAAGCCCGCGTGGGCGTGCGCCAGGCGAGAGCCACGCCAGCCACCATGCCGGCAAGCGACGTCACGACGAATATTCCTGTCAGCCCCCAGTCCCAGTGGATGAAGCGCATCTGCCCGATCAGTCCCGCCGCCGAATTGCACGCAATCACGCCGAGCGATGTTCCCACCGCGCGGCGCGTATTCAGCCGCGTGAACCAGACGAGAGCCGGCACGATGAGAAACCCTCCTCCCACGCCGAGGAAGCCGGACAGGATGCCCACCCCAAAGCCCGTGGCGAGAAAGCGGCGGAGCGAGCAGGGCGCGCCTTCGAACTCCACCGTGCGGCCGGTCAGCATCAGGATTCCGGCAAACAGCATCAGCGCGGCAAATAACAGCACCAGCAGCCACGACGGCACCAGATGCGTCAGGCCCGATCCGATCAGAGACCCGGCGACGCCCGCCCCGCCGAAGTAGACCGCGGCCTGCCAGTGGAAGTTCCCGTAACGCGAGTGAAGATAGCCGCCGAGCAGGCTTGTCGCCCCGACAATGGCCAGCGACATGCCAACGGCCTGTTTCGGTTCCACGTGGGCGACGTACACCAGAACCGGCAGCGTCACGATCGAACCGCCCCCGCCGAGCGCGCCCAGCACGACTCCCATCAAAAAAGCGAGTGCGAGCGCCAATAAATGGGTGGTGATCAGACGAGCTTCATCATACGATAGACACTTGCGATGAACACGAGATCCGAAGTCGAACACGAGCTCGTCTTCGCCCACGGCCTCGCCGCGGTTCTCCTGCTTTTCGTCGCCATCGGCTTCGGAATACTCGCTTCCACCGAACTGGTGAGCCCCGATCTCTCGCACGGCATCCCGGTGCTGAGCTGGGGCCGCCTGCGCTACGACCACACCCAGGGCATCCTCTTCGGCTGGCTCGGCAACGCGTTTTTCGCTTTCCTTTATTACGGCATTCCGATCGTCACCGGCCGCCCCGTCACCAGCCGCAACCTCGGCCGCGTGATGTTCGGCATCTGGAACTTCATGATCGTCCTGCCCGGCTGGGCGCTCGTTCTCGCGGGTTTCAGCCAGCCGCTTGAGTGGGCCGAATTCCCGATCGTCATCGACGTCTTCGTCGTTCTCGCAATCCTCCTCGCGATCATCCAGTTCCTTCCCGGCTTTTTCCGCGCGGGCCTTGAAAACCTTTACGTCTCGGGCTGGTACGTGGTCGGCAGCCTGGTCTTCACCGCGCTCGCTTACCCGATGGGCAACTTCGTTCCCGAATACGTGCCCGGGGCGCGCGGCGCGGCCTTCAGCGGACTCTGGATTCACGATGCCGTCGGCCTTTTCGTAACGCCCATGGCGCTCAGCGCCATCTACTTCGTGATCCCGGCCGCGATGAAGCGCCCGGTCTACAGCCACTTCCTCTCGATGCTCGGCTTCTGGCTGCTGTTCTTTCTTTATCCTCTGAACGGCACGCACCATTACGTCTTCTCCGTGATCCCCATGGACGCGCAGAAGGGCGCGATCGCCGCTTCCGCGCTGCTCGGCGTCGACGTCATCATCGTCGTCGCCAACCTGCTTCTTTCGATGCGCGGCTCCGGCCTCATCCCGCGCGATCTGCCGCTCCGCTTTGTCGGTACTTCGACGGTCTTCTATCTGATCGTCAGCATCCAGGGATCGCTGCAGGCTCAGATGATGTTCAACCAGAGCATCCACTTCACCGACTGGGTGGTCGGCCATTCGCATCTCGCGATGCTCGGCTTCGCCACCTTCGCCGCAGCCGGCGGACTTATTCACGCCTGGCGCCACATCCCGTGGGCGCGCTACAACCGGGACGCCATGGAAGCCGCCTACTGGCTTCTCACCACCGGCGTGCTCGCGATGTTTATCGACCTCACGCTCGCCGGTCTTGTCGAAGGCAGCACCTGGGCCTCCGGCGCGCCGTGGCTCGAATCCGTTCGCGCCGTGCGCAGCTACTGGCTTTTCCGCACCATTCTTTCCGTGCCCATTGCGCTCGGCTTCGTCGCGTTGCTGATGGGCATGACCACCGGCCCGCGGAATCAACCCGCGGCCGAGGAGCGTCTCGCCGCTTGAGCGCGCCCCGCACAGCTCTGCTCGTCGCCGGCGTGGGCGGCATCGGGTTCTTTGCCATGTCGATCCTCGTGCTCGGCGTGTGGCCAGGCCGCGTGCTCGAAGACCAGACGAAGAAGCTCGCGCCCGCCCATCCGCTGCCGCTCACTCCGAGCGAACAGCGCGGACGGGAAATCTACAGCCGCGAAGGCTGCGCGTACTGCCACACCCAGCAGGTTCGCTATCTCGATCGCGACATCCAGCGCTTCGGCAAACCCACCCTCGCCTGGGAAACGCGCTTCGATTACCCGCATCTGTGGGGCACGCGCCGCATCGGTCCCGATCTCTCGCGCGAGAGTTCCATCCGCTCGGACGACTGGCAGTTCGCGCATCTCTACAATCCGCGCAACCTCGTTCCCGATTCGGTCATGCCGGCCTTCCCGTCGTATTTCGACGGCGCGCCCGATCGTCCGCTGCAATCGGCGCAGGATCTGCTCGCGTATCTGAAGAGCCTCGGCCGCGCCCGCGAACTGGCCGATACCGATCCCGCGCTCAACGCCAGTGCGTCATCGGCGCGCCGCGAGGACAAGCATCCGCAACTCGCTTCCGTTTCCGCCACGCCGCAGGCGCGAGATCTCTACGCCCACAACTGCGCCGGCTGCCATGGCGAGAAAGGTGATGGCGAAGGTCCCGGTGCTTCCGGCCTGCGTCCCCACCCGGCCAACCTCACCGAACACGAATACACGAATGACCGCGTCGCCCGCGCACTCTGGAACGGCATCGCGGGCAGCGCCATGCCCGCGTGGCGCGACTTCCCGGCATCCGATCTTGCCGCACTCAGCGCCGTCGTCCGCCAGTTCCACACGGCGTCTCCGGAAGCCACGCCGCCCCAGCAGATTGTCGATCTCGGGCGCCAGATCTACGCCGATCACTGCGCGCAATGCCACGGCGAAAACGGCGCGGGCGATGGCCCGGGCGCGAAAGAAATCAACATGCAGCCGACCGACTTCACCGCCGAGCGCCCGTCGCTCGCCGAAAGCCTGCGGGCTCTCCGCAATGGCGTGGACGGCACGCCGATGGCTCCGTGGAATACCAAACTCAGCGAAGCCGAGCTCTCCGCGGTCGCGTATTACGTGCGGAGCTTCTACACACCGGAGTAACCATGCAAGTCCGGCCGATGCGCGTCTCCGAGCTCGACGAATGCGACCGGATCTTCCGGCTCGCCTTCGGCACGTTCCTCGGGCTGCCCGATCCGCGCACGTTTGCCTCAGGCATCGACTATATTCATACGCGCTTCCACGCCAATCCGGAAGGCGCCATCGCCGCCGAACTCGATGGCCGCGTCATCGGCTCGAACATCGCGGCCAACTGGGGCAGCTTCGGCACCTTTGGGCCGCTCACGGTGCTCCCCGAATACTGGAACAAAGGCGTGGCGCAGGCGCTGCTCGGCCCTACGATGGAGATCTTCGATCGCTGGCAGGTCCGCGATGCCGGTCTGTTTACCTTCGCCAACAGCCCGAAGCACATCACCCTCTACCAGAAGTTCGATTTCTGGCCGCGTGGGCTGGTAGGCATCATGGGCAAAGCCGCAACGCCGCGCGCAGCGTCCTATACAACGGGCAACTCCGAGCGCGCCTGCCGCGAACTCACCGGGCTGATCTACGACGGTCTCGATGTCGCGATCGAAATCCGGAGCGTCGAAAAACAGAAACTCGGCCAGACGATTATGGTCTGGGGCGGCACAAAGCTCGAAGCCTTCGCCATCTGCCACGCGGGTGAAGGGAGCGAAGGCGGGCCGAACAAACTCTACATCAAGTTCGCCGCCGTCCGGCCCGGCCCGAAGATCACCGAACGCTTCGCGCATCTGCTGGCGGCCTGCGAATCCTGGGCCGCCGATCGCAACATCCCGCGCATCGAAGCGGGCGTACACATGGAACGCTCAGAAGCCTACCGCGATATGCTCCGCCTCGGCTACAAGCTCGAGCGCAGCGCACTGGCCATGCATCGCGGTGACCATCCGGCATACAATCGACCAGAGACCTATGTCCTCGATGACTGGCGCTGAGAGCTGGATCGACATCCTCGTTTTCACCGCCCTCGCGGCCGCGCTGGCGTTCACCATCGTCTGGGCGCTTTCCCCCGGACTGCGCCGCTGGATCGAACGGCCCAAATTCACCTTCCAGGCCCGCCTGAACGGAGAATCCAAATGACCGCACGCGAATGGCGCCCCATGGGCTGCATCACCGCAGCCAGCCTCGTCCTCGGCGCCATCACCGTCACCGCCACCATTCGCCTCAACCGAGCCCCGGCGGAGGCCCACGCCATTCCCGCGGCAGCCACGGAAGATTACGGCCGCCGCCTGCTCGCCCAGACTCCCGAATACCTTGGCCCCGACGTGGCTGATCCAAAGATGCGCTATATTTCATCGCGCCTTTCCTGCGGTTCCTGTCATCTCGGCGCGGGCGCGGAACCCGGCACGCTCAGCCTTCCCGAATCCATCCACCACTACCCGCGCTTTTCCCCGCGCTATGGCGCCAACACGTCCATCGAAGACCGCGTCAACGAGTGCATGCAGCGCAGCATGAACGGCCGTCCGCTGCCCAAAAACAGCGTCGAAATGATCGCCATCACGGCTTATATCAAATCTCTGGGAGATCAGGACGCGGCTTCCGCTCCCGCGCGCAGGAAAGTGGACGAACCCTCGGGATTCAAAACCCCCAACCGCGCGGCCGACCTCGCCGCCGGCAAACGCATCCTCGAAGAAAAGTGCGCCGCCTGCCACCAGAAGGACGGCTCGGGCCTGCTCGCGGCCGCCAACCCCATTCACGGCTACGTCTTCCCGCCGCTCTGGGGGCAGGATTCCTTCAACACCGGCGCAGGGATGCACCGCATTCTCACCGCCGCGAAGTTCATCAAGGCCCGCATGCCGCTCGGCAAGCCGGATCTGACCAACGATGAAGCCTTCGACGTAGCCGGCTACCTCAACTCCATGCCGCGGCCCGAAATGGCCAACCTCCAGGCCGATTACCCGGATCGCAAAACGAAGCCGATCGACAACGCCTACGGACCGTTCGCCGACCCCTTCCCGCTCTCCCAGCACCAGTTCGGGCCGTTCGCTCCGATCGAGGCCTTCTATAAGGTCAAACCCGCAGCGAAATAGCCGCAAAGTGTGGCGTTTCAGCCACAGCGAAAATCGTCCTTAGCCTTTTCCCATCAAAGATTTACGAAACTCTATTGCCCCATCCGGGTACGATAGCTATAGATGCAATTTGAGACAACGCTTCACCGCGCCGTCGAAGCCAGTGGAGTCGGTTTACACAGCGGAGTTCCCGTTCACCTCCGCATCACTCCGGCGACGGCCGGCAGCGGCATCGTTTTCCGCCGGGCCGATCTCGATTTCTTCCCCATCTCCGCGCGCTGGAATCACGTCGCGCGCGTCAGCTACGCCACCAGCCTGATGCGCCAGGGCGTTCTCATTTCCACGACCGAGCACCTGCTCAGCACGCTCTACAGTTTCGGCATCGACAACGCCACTGTCGAAATCGACAACCTCGAAGTCCCGATCCTCGACGGCAGCGGGAAACCGTTCGTCGACCTCATCCGCAAAGCCGGCGTGCGCACGCTGCGGCGCAAGCGCAAGTACCTGCGCATCCGCAGGCCGGTCGAAGTCGTTGAGGGCGTCAAACGCATCTCCATCATTCCCGACGATGTCTTCCGCCTCACCTGCGACATCGACTTCCCCACCCCGATCGGCAAACAATCGATCGAAATGGTGGTGACGCCGGAGCGTTACGCCAGTGAACTCTCGCCCGCCCGCACGTTCGGTTTCGAACACGAACTCAACCAGATGCGCGAAATGGGTCTCATCCGCGGCGCATCGCTCGATTGCGCGGTCTGTTTCACGCGCGAAGGCGTCCTCAACCCGGAGGGCCTGCGCTTTCCCGATGAGTGCTGCCGGCACAAGGCTCTGGACCTGATCGGCGATCTCGCGCTCATCGGCCGCCCGCTGCTCGGACACGTCATCGCCGAACGCGCCGGCCATGCCATGCACGCCGCGCTGGTGGCGAAGATCATGTCGGACCCGACGCTTTACGACATCGTGACCTTCGATCAGCTGGCGAGCCGCGTGACCGAATCCCTGGTCACGGCATGAGGAAGAAGAAGGTCTTCAGCGCGACGAAGGAAGTTCGCGCCATTGCGCGCGAACGCGTGGGCACGGTGAAGCCATCGAGGCCGATCCAGCCTAAGAGCGAGCGCAAGCCAAAGCACAGGGAAGATTTGCTCAAGGGGTTGTAGCCTGAATGCGGACGGGAGATGCCGCGGCCGCGCATGCCACTGGCATCTCCGGTTGGCGCGCCCGTCCATCATCCGGCGGACTGGCGCCCATGGTTCGCACGAACTCTCACAAATATCAGCCGCTCTTCCGCAGGGGTTTCCTCTTCGGGCTCCGCCACTTCATACTCGACCGACGTGCCGGCCAGTCCGAAGTACCGGGTGGTCTCGACAAAGCCCGTTGCTGTCAGCCGGATAAAAACGTCTGCTTCCAGGAATCTCCGCATCTCAGTGTCTCCTTCCCTTGCGCCTCCGGCGGGAGGCGGTCGCTATTGAAGCTGGCAAGTTTCCTGCCAAATGCCCAGGGGGAGCTCGAGCACCTTAATTCCCGCGCTGCGGCATTCAACTGCGTTGGCCGCGCCCGGCCGCTGCGCCACTTCACGCACTCAAAGAACAGACTGAATCTTCGTGACCAGTTCCGCGGGACTGAATGGTTTCGAGAGGAAGGCCGATCCATCCGGCAGCGCGCCGAGCGACGCGTTCTGGTCGGAATATCCGGACATGAACAGGGCCTTGATACCCTGCTTCACCCCGCCGAGGCGTTTGACCAGATCGATGCCGCTGATTCCCGGCATGACCACATCGGTGAGCACCAGGTGGATCGCCGCAGCCGTGTTGGCGGCGAGGCGCAGCGCCTCGCTGGCATCGGCCGCTTCCATGACGCCGTAGCCGGACGTCTTCAGGACTTCCACCACGTAGTCCCGAACCTCGGCCCGGTCCTCCACGACCAGGATGGTCTCGCATTCGCCCGCGGCGCGTTCCACGCCGTGCGCCGATGCCGCCGACGTCCCTTCGCCGGACCGCAGCGGCAGATAGATGCTGAACGTCGTGCCTTCGCCGAGCTTTGTATCCACGTCGATGTATCCTCCGCTCTGGGCCACGATCCCCTGAACCATCGACAGCCCCAGACCGGTTCCCGCGCCGGTTTCCCTGGTGGTGAAGAACGGTTCGAAGATACGCTGTCTGGTGGCTTCATTCATCCCCTCGCCGTTGTCCCGCACCGTGAGAACGGCGTATGGGCCGGGGCGCCCGTCGACATGCGCGGCTGCTTCGGCCTCGTCCCACTTCACCGCGGCAGTGCCCACGTGTACGAGACCGCCGCGCGGCATGGCGTCGCGGGCATTCACGGCCAGGTTGAGGATCACCTGCTCAAGCTGATGAAAATCGGCAAACACCGGAAGAGCCTGGCGGTCGGGATCGAGCACAACCGCAACATCGTCGCCCATCAGGTGCTCGAGCATGGGCCGCATTCCGGCGACAACGCTGTTGAGATCGATAATCCGCGATTCGAGAACCTGCTGGCGGCTGAAGGCCAGTAACTGCCGCGTCAGACCCGCCGCCCGTTCCCCGGCTTTGAGAATGTCGCCGAGGCGGAGCCGAAGCGACCGGGAAACTTGCGGATCGGAGAGCAGCAGGCTGCTTTGACCGTTAATCACGGTGAGCAGATTGTTGAAGTCATGCGCCACGCCTCCGGCCAGCCTGCCGATCGATTCCAGCTTCTGCGCCTGGGCGAGCCGCGCGCGAAGCCGTTCCTGTTCGGCGGCGGCCTGCTTCTGCGCCGTGATGTCTCTGGTGTTCACCACGACGGCACGCACGTCCGGGTTGTCGAGCAGGTTGTGCGCTACCGCCGCTGTCCAGACCCAGCCGCCGCTTTTGTGAGGAATTCGGTATTCATACTCGCGGATGGAACCCGGATGCCGGATCAGGCTGGCCCAGTCTTCCCGCACGGCCGGCGCGTCATCGGGATGGATCAGGGCCAGCGCGTCGCGCCCGATGCGCTCGGAATGCTCGAAGCCGGTCACGCGTCTGTTGGTTTCGCTGCGGTAGAGAATGCGGCCCGCGGCGTCGGCGAAATAAACGCCGTCGTGGCTGTTGTCCACGACCGCGCGGAACCTTGCCTCGCTCGCGCGCAGTTTCTCCTCGTTGGCTTTGCGCGCGGTGATGTCGCGGGCGATCACGAACGCCCCTCCGCGCTCGGTCACCACGACGGAACTGACTTCGGCGTCGAACGTGCTTCCATCGCGGCGGATCATCCTCACTTCGGCCTCGGCATGTCCGGCAAGAGTGCGCTCTTCGAGCCCGCGGATGAGACGCGGGTCGCTTTCGTCGGCTATTCCTTTGCGTCCGAGACGGCAGATCTGCTCCTCGGTCATATCCAGCATCTGGCAGGCGGCAGGATTGGCCGCCTCGATTCCACCCGACGTGTCGGTCAGGAAAATCGCGTCCCGGCTGTGGAAGAAGAGCGTTCTGTAGCGCATTTCCTCCTGGCGCAGATCGAGGTTGGCGGCGTTCAACTGATCCGTCCTGCCGCGAAGATCGACGATGTTCCTCTGCGTGTCATCCGCGATGAGAGTCCCGATGAATGCGATCGCCAGGACCATCAGGTCAACGCTCGTCACCGAGCTGTAGTTCGTGGGGGTGCGCACCGGCGGCAGGTGTCCGATCAGACCGTACATATCGGCGATGCCGAGGCCCGTTATCGACAACAGCGCGGCGAGGGCGGTCATGATGTAAGAACTGCGGTCCAGCAGGACCATCGAGATCAGCAGCAGCCCCGGGAAAAGAAGCGTGGCGTGACTTCGGAATCCGTCCTGCGCATGCACCACCAGCAGGATCGCCGTCAGCAGGACCGTCGCAACCGCCATGCGCGCCGCCCACTGCCACTTACCCGCTCGATTCAGGGCCGCCGCGCCGGCGAGAAGAAGCAGCGAAAGCGCCGTCGCCGGCAATTGCCCATGATCCTGCGACAGCAGGGTCAGCAGCCCGACGGTGGCCAGCGCGGCGATGCCGAGGAAGCAGGCATGTTGCAGGCTCCGCGCGTTCCGGTCACGTCCCGGATCACCAATTGGCCGGGGATATAAGGAAAGCGAAGATTTCCAGTTCCACATGGAGTCTCGGCTCAGCCCCGGTAAGGATAAAGACCGCTGGTGGAAGAGCCTGGCCAAATGACCGTACCACACCGTGAGCGTGGACAACAAGGAAAGATCCGGCAAATTCCCCCAAAATCGCCGGGTACTACGCAGATTTCCTGGGGAAATTGCCTGATCTTCCCGGATCGGCATATCGTGGACGCTGGCGTAACGATGGGTTATCCCCGTTGAATTGCCAGTTGACATTTGTCTTGTTGCTCGTTCAGGAGGCGCCGTTTCGAAGTTATTCCCGCAACGGCATCGCCTGCTGCGCGAAGAAACCCGGCCGGGCGTAACCCGCACAAACTACGAAAGAAGCGAGTGCAAGACGAGCCCATTTCCGCATGGCGCCTCTGCCA
>DASPQQ010000102.1:0-12767 GCA_035624885.1 Bryobacteraceae bacterium
TCCGGCGGATAGTCGCATTCGTGCGAACGGCCGACCAGCAGGCTCTGGGCGCCGAGGGCGCAGACCATCTCGGTGGCGCTTGAGATCAGCGAAACGATACGGGGCACGAGAATCCTGGCATGTTCTGCACGAAGGTATGGAATTCGCCATTTTCGCCGCAGGGGTCGACGGACGGCGGGAGCGAGGCGAGGAAGGACTCGTTGAAATCCCGGCCGATCAGATTTGGGTTGCCGGCGGCGCAGACGACGGCTTCAAGGCCGCCCGCGATCATTTCGCGCGCCAGCGCAGCGCTTGGCTGCATCCAGAGCGGGAAGACGGGCTGGAGCGCTGTCGTGGCGAGAAGGTTTTCACGCCATGCGCGGATGTCGGCGAGGAACAGATCGCCGAAGAGGATGTTGCCGATGCCTTCCGTTGCGGCGCGGCTCCAGACGGGCTGGAGACGCGCCGCGTATTCGATGTTCGGACAGGGCTGAGGCAGTTGGACTGTCCAGAGGTTGATGCCGAGCGAATCGGCCTGGGCCGCGATCCGGGCGTGCGGAATGTGGTGAACGGGCACAACGGCGTCCGTTTCGGAAACAGTCGTCACGAGAGCTGCGATTTCGAATTCGCCGCGAGAGCGATGAAGAGCCCAGGCGGCATCTTTGCCGCCGGACCAGGAAACCAGAGCCCGCTTCACGCCGTGGCGCGAGCGGTTTTCGAAACGCTTCGGCGGGTGAGCAGTTCGTACATGCCGAAGATGGCGCCGGAGAAGAGCAGGTCGCCCGCCAGTGTGCGGCCCCAGAACGGCAGCGCCATCGTGTAGCACTTCACGAGGCCGGCGAAATCGGCGGTGTACATCGTGCTCTGGTGCGCCACCGCTGCAACCCAGATGGCCAGGTTGGTGATGACGAAGAACTGCAGGCTGGAAAGAAACGCCGCGCCGCCGACGCGCACCGGCGTCACGTTGCGCAGCATCTTCCGGCCGATCCAGACGCTGATCAGGAACGACGCGTAGATGGCCGGTGTAACCGCCGTGTAACCGCCCACCAGAGGATCGGTGGCGATCATCACTGCGAGCGGCAGCAGATAAGCGAGCGGTCCGGAAATGCGGGAACCGGCGAACAGGCAGGAACCGCCGAGGGGTGTGACATTCGGAGCATGGGGCACAAGGCGTCCCAGTGCGCTGAGTAAGGTCAATCCAGGTGCAAGTGGCCGCGACTGCGTCTGATTCTGCATATCAATTGATCCTTTCAATATTATCGCCCCTTCGCCTGCGAGGCTGCCTGGTTCGGTTCCCACAAAGTTTCGGGTGTTCCCATCCGGTGGCTGGCCCAGCGGCTCCAGACGAAGAGAGCGTCGCTGAGACGGTTCAGGTAGACGAGGCCGGCGTCATCCATCTGGCCCGTGGCGGCGAGCGCCACGCAGGCCCGCTCGGCGCGGCGGCAGACGGTGCGGCAGATGTGCAGTTCGGCGTTGAGGCGCGAACCGCCCGGTAGAACGAACGAACGCAGCGGCGGCAGACCCTCGTTCATCTGGTCGATCTCCTGCTCGAGACGCTCGCTCTCGGCGGGCGTGATGCGCGCCTGTTTCGGATGCACGTCTTCGGGCAGCGTGGCGAGAATGGAGCCAAGGTTGAAGAGTTCGTGCTGCACGCGGAGCAGGATGGCCGCGAGTTCGGGAAGATCGCGCGCCGATTCGCGCGCGAGTCCGATGAAGCTGTTCAGCTCGTCGACGGTGCCGTAGGCTTCGATGCGCGGGTCGTTCTTCGGCACGCGCTGCCCGCCGGCGAGACTGGTCTGGCCAGCATCGCCGCGGCGCGTGTAGACGCGGTTGATGGCGAGACGCGGATTGTCGAATGCGTCGGTCACGGCGTTATTATCTCGCCCGCGCGAGGCTCCATTTCATGCCGGCGACGAAGTTGAGGAGCGGGGCGGGGTAGCCGAAGATTTCTTCGTAGTGGCGGTCGAGCGCGTTGCGCAGGTTGACGTAGGCCGTCAGATTGTCGCGAACCCGGTAGTTGAGGTTGATCCCCATGTTGAAATAGCCGGGATCCCGGAAGAGGCCGCCGAATGCGCCGTAGTTGGGTTCGACGTCGAGATCGCGGCCGCGGGCGTACGCGATCACGTTCGCGTCGAGCTTGCCGTAGCGGAGGCTGGCGACACCGGAGCCCGATTGTTTCGGGCGGCGCAGCAACGGCTGGCCGAGGTAGTAATACTGCTGGACGAGGCCGTTGCCGCCATTGAGCGAGAGCACCTCGGTCTCAAGCCAGGTGTAGTTGGCTGTCAGCGAGAACCAGGAAGACGGCCTCACCTTCGCGCTGAATTCCGCGCCCTCGGCCATGGCGTTGGCGACGTTATCGGTGTAGAAGTGCGAGAGCGTGGAGAGCGAGCCGCCGAGCGAAACGATCAGATCCTTGTACTGGTTGTGGAACCACGTGGCATCGAGCGAGACGAGGCGGGAGAAAAGGGTCTGTTCGAAGCCGATGTCGTAGCTTTCCATGCGTTCGGGCTTGAGGGCCGGGTTGTTGGTGAAGGCGAGATCGGAACCTCCCGGCGGGCGGATGCCGGTGCCGTACGAGGCGTGGAGCCGGAGGTCGGGACGAAGGACGTAAGCGCCCGACACTCTGGGGTTGAGGCGAGTCAGGGTGTTGGCGGGGAAGTCCGGACGCGGCGGATAGTTGTTGGCATCGCCGGGAATGAAAGGCGTCTGGTAAATCTCCTCGCGCAGGCCCGCGCTGAGGAAGAGCTTGCCGTTGAAGACGAACTGATTATCGAGATAGAGGCCTTCGTTGTCGCGGCGGAAGGGGAAGATATAGCCGTTGGTGGTGGCAACGTAGGTGTTCTTCAGCTCCTCGCGGTCGTAGGCGAAACCGGCGGCGAGAGTCCAGAATTTCAGCACATGCCACGTGGCGCGGGCATCGCCGTAGGGACGGATGTCTTTGTTGAAGCTGTCGCCATAGGGGCTGACGTAGAAGCTGTTGTTGAGAAGGAAACCGGCCGTGACGTCGAGCCGGACGTTGGAGGTGAAGTTGTCCTGGTAATGAAGGCCGTAAGTCGAAGTGTTGTTTTTGCTGCGGCTGACGGTGTCGATGCCGGTGAAGTAGCCATCGGGGTTCGAGCCGTAAGGTCCGGGTTCGCCGACATTGTTCGAGTTGAAATTGCCGAAGATGTTGAGGCTTTGCGTGTACCAGCGGTGCTCGCCGGAGAGGAAAACGTTGTCGTTGCGATAGCTGGAATTCTGTACGGGACCGTTATCGAGGAGGCTCGAGAGCGAGCCCGCGATGCCCCAGCCGCGCACCAGATCCGAGCCGCTGACGGCGAAGCGGTTCTCCGCGTACGTGCCGCCTTCGGCGACCAGATCGAGCGCCGGGCCGTTTTCGGGCGAACGCGTGACGAAGCTGACCACGCTGCCGAGCGCGTATGAGCCGTAGACAGCCGATTGCGGCCCGCGCGACACCTGGACTTCCTCGATCACATCCGACGGCATCTGCGAGAAATCGAACAGGCCGCCGAAATAGAAGCTGTTGATGGGGATTCCGTTCAGCAGCACCAGGTTGTACTTCGAATCGCTGCCGCGCACGAACAAATCGGCGACGGAGCCACGCGGGCCATCCTGCGCGAAGACCATGCCGGGAAGCTCGCGCAGCAGATCGAGCGGCTGCGCTTCATTGCGTTCCCGCAGTTCGGCGCTCGTGATGGTGCTGACGCTGGTGCCCTGCTGGCTGGCGGGAACGTCGATGGCCGAGGCGTTGACGCGCACTGAATCGGATTGCGGGGCGAGCTGGAGCTGCACGTTCGCAACGGTTTCGGCGACGGTCACCGTCTGAAATCCCGGCGCGGCGATGCGGAGCTGGACGTTTTCGTAGAGCGGCGAAACATTGAAGTCGTATCCGCCCTGATCGTCCGTGATCTGGCTGGCGATGACGCCCGCCGCGTTGATGGCTGCGACTTCCGCGCCCGGAATGGGAGCGCCGGAGGGGTCGATGACGACGCCTTTCACCTCCGCTGCCTGGAGCGGGGCAAGGAAAAAAGACGACACGACAAGCGTGCCGATGCACAATGAGTTCCGTTTCATATTCGGGCAGCCCGGAGCTGCCGTCCTTTCCGCGATCGGCATTGGTTCCGGGCATTCTGCCGGAATCACGCGGGCCGGTCTCCTGACTTGCGCTTCACCGGAGCCTGCTCAACCTTCCCATCCCGTGCGGGACAGTGGCTTCAGAACGAGTCTGAAAGAGCGGGTCCTCTGCGCTTACAGTGGCTGGGGCCGTGCTGGATTTTCACCAGCTTCCCAAAACAACGCCTGCGTGCTGCCGAAGGCAATCTGAGATTAGCACAGCTTGATAAACTTCGAGCAGGTGTCGCCGCGTTTCCCGAAATCCTGGGTTTTACTCGCCGCGATTCTCTTTTCCGGCTGCGCTTCGAAGCCCGAGCCGGCTCCCTCGATCGGCGTGGCGTATGCGGGTCCGGCGGCGCTGAGCCTGCACGCGGATGTGGAAACGAAATCGCCGGTGGTGGCGACGGTGCATCATGGCGAGAAGCTCGAGATCATCGCGCGCCGGCGGCGGCTCTGGTACAAGGTGCGGACAACGGCGGGCGTGGAAGGCTGGGCGCTTGACCGCGACCTGCTCGACACGGCGCAGATGCAGCGGCTCGAGAAGCTGGCGGCTGAAGCGGCGAATCTGCCGTCGCAGGGCGTGGCCTCGACCTTCGCTCCGGTGAATGTGCATGCGGAGCCGAACCGGCTGGCGGCGAGCTTCATTCAGCTCCAGGCAAAGGAAGAGTTCGATATTCTGGCCCACCGCGTGGCGCCGCGCACCGCGCCGCCGCGGCGCGAACTGATTCCTCCGGCTCCGAAGAAGGAAGCGAAGAAGAAGGCCGGCAAGGAGGAGATGAGAAAGGAGGAGAATGGATCGGTTGTTCCGCCTCCGCCCGCGCCGCCCGCTCCCGCGCCGCCACCGGACTGGCTGGAGTTGTCGAAGAGCGGCGAACAGGCTCCTGAAGCGCCGGCGGGAAAGCCCGCGCCGAACGATGACTGGACGCTGATCCGCACGAAGAACGGGCAGACGGGCTGGGTGCTCACCAACGCGATCTACCTCGAGATTCCGGACGAAGTG
Organism: Bryobacteraceae bacterium; assembly: GCA_035624885.1. Classification (GTDB taxonomy): domain Bacteria; phylum Acidobacteriota; class Terriglobia; order Bryobacterales; family Bryobacteraceae; genus BOG-234. Next base: position 5,093 of record DASPQQ010000102.1, read on the forward strand.
GCGCAGTATGCCGAAGGGCATCGCATCACGTCGTACTTCTCGATCGGCAAGACGCGCGATGGCGGGGTGGAGAAAGACATCTGGATGTGGACCACTTCCGAGACTCTGGGCGAAGATCACGACTTCGATTCGTATCGCGTCTTCACGTGGAGCCTGCGGCACCACCGCTATGAAACCGCGTACATCCAGCGGCGCGAGCGCGGCTACTTTCCCGTGCTGGCGAAGCAGGGCGAGTTTTCGGTGTGTCTCGAAAAGAAAGACGGCACGCGGGGGCGGAAGCTTTACACGCTGAATGGAAACTCCGTGCGGCCGGCGGGCGAGACGCCGTGCGCCGAGGCGCCGAAGGTGGACGAGGGGCCGATTGCGCAGGCCTTGCCGGAGGCGCCGGAACAGGCGAGCGAGCCCGGCCTGATGGATCGCTTCAGGGCGATGGTGAACCGCTGGCGCGGGAAGAAGAAGTAGCCAGCCGCTTCACCAGTGATTCGACACTCGAATCCGCGATCACGAGCCTGCGGTTGTGGGGTTTGAGAAAACCTTCGGCGACGGCGTGGTCGAAGAGCTGGAGCAGGGGATCGTAATAGCCGCTGACGTTGAGGAGGCCGCAGGGCTTGTTCTGGATGCCGAGCTGCGTCCAGGTGAGCACTTCGCAGAACTCCTCGAATGTGCCGAAGCCGCCGGGCAGCGCGATGAAGGCATCGGACAGATCGGCCATGGTGGCCTTGCGGGCATGCATGGAGGCCACGATGCGCAGTTCGGTGAGGCCCTGATGCGCGATCTCCTGTTTGACGAGAGAATCCGGAATCACGCCGATGACTTCGCCGCCGGCCGCGAGCGCGGCATCGGCCAGTCTGCCCATCAGGCCGCGGTGCGCGCCGCCGTAGACGATGCCGATACCGTTGCGAACGAGATACAGAGCGAGCGATTCGGCCGCCTCGCGATAGCACTCCTGGCGGCCCATGCTCGAGCCGCAGAAGACGCAAATCCGCCGGATCACTCGTATATCTCCAGATCTCTGAGTTGTCCCTCTTCGTAGCGGACCACCACCGCGCCGCAGTTGGCGGGCATGTGCGCGTCCTTCCAGTTGCCGGTGACGTGAGCGCAGATGGACTGGATCACCGCTCCGTGGCAGACCACGAGAATCTCTTCCTCGGCGCAGCGCGGAATGGATTCATCGAGAGCCGCGAGCACGCGCACCTGCAGTTCGTTGCGGCTCTCGCCGCCTTCGGGCGCCCAGGCAGGGTCCTCGTACGCGATGGCCGGAATGTGATCGTAGGTGAGGCCTTTCAGATAGCCGAAGTCGCGCTCGTGGATGCCCTCGATCACTTCCACTTCGAGGCCCAGCTTCTCGCCGATGATCTGGCCGGTGCGCCGGGCGCGGACGTACTGGCTCGAGAGCAGGCGCTGCGGGCGGAAGCGCGCGGTCAGTCTGGCGGCCAGTTCGTGCGCCTGCCGCTCGCCGAGCTCGGTGAGCCCGACGTCTTCGGAAACGCCGAAGTGGCGGTCGCGATTGGCGGTCGTTTCGCCGTGCCGGACGAAGATTACCAGTGGCATCAGATTCCCGCGGTGAGTGAATCGAGGAGCGTCTTCTGCACCGGCCAGTGGCCGATGACGCGCGAGCCGGTTTCGTCGAAAGTGCCGGATTTCAGCATCGCTGCCAGCTCATCCTTGTCCGATGCGAGAGCATCGCGCAGAGCGTTGGTCGCGATGCGGAGCTGGCTGGCGAGAACGCCTGCGTCGGTGGGGGACTTGCAGCTGGCTTCCATGCGCGCTTCGATGTTGTTGCCGGAAGGCTGAACCGTGACAACGACGCGGTCCGTGTGCTCGAGGGCGGTGAGGATGCCCTCCAGCCCACCGGCGACGGTGACGCCTTTCAGCGCGGCGCCGGGCAGCGAGAGCCATACCGGCGCGGAAGGAATGTTCCCGGTGACGGGCGCGCCGGCATTGGCGAGACGCGAGGCTGCGAGATCGTTCGTACTCACGGCAAGCGCGATGGTATCGCCGCGCAGGGGAAGAAACGAAATGCGGCGCCCGGGCGTGCTGCCCTGCATGCGGCAGAGATCCTGGTAACAGGAGCCGCCCTGCTGCGCGGCCCAGGCGCGGAGCTTCTTCCAGTCGAAACGGCCGCGCGCGATGAAGTAGTTGCCGCTGGCGGAGAAGGATGCGGTGACGGAATCGAGATCGCGTTTGTAATCGAAGCCGGTGCCGTCGACGAAATTCCTGTAATCCGGTTCGAGGGCGGTTTTCGATTCGTTCAGCATCCCGGCTTTGCGCAGCAGCGCGAAATCGGCGCTGAGCACGGCGGCATCTTCCACGGGAAAGCGCGAAAGCAGATTGGCCGGCTCGAAGAACACGTGTGTCGCGTGGATTTCATACGCGGCGACCGCGCCGCCCAGACACACCACTCCCGCGAGCGCAATCCCGAGGACGCGACTGCGCGGCAGCGCCAATTAAACCGCGACCGCCATGCTGGCCTGGCGCTCCTGCTTCCAGAGTTCGATATAGCCGGAGAGCTGCTGCATCATGTCGCGGAAGCCCTGAATGGTGAGCGACTGCGCGCCGTCGCTGATGGCTTTCTCGGGGCAGGGGTGGACTTCGACGATCAGGCCGTCGGCGCCGACCGCGACGCCCGCCTTCGCGATGGCCGGAACCAGGCTGCGTTTGCCGGTGGCGTGGCTCGGGTCGAGAATCACGGGCAGATGCGTCAGTTCGTTGAGCACCGGGACAGCCGAGATATCGCAGGTATTGCGCGTCGCCGTTTCAAAGGTGCGGATGCCGCGCTCGCAGAGCATCACCTGCGGGTTGCCGTGCGCCACGACGTACTCGGCGGACATCAGCAGTTCCTTGATGGTGGCGCTGAGGCCGCGCTTCAGCAGCACGGGACGGCCGCATTTGCCGAGCGCCTTGAGCAGCGCGAAGTTCTGCATGTTGCGCGCGCCGATCTGCATGACATCGGCCCATTCGGCGACGAGATCCACATCCTTGTCGCTCATGACTTCGGTGATGACCGCGAGCCCGGTGGCATCGCCGGCCTTGCGCAGAAGCCTGAGGCCTTCGTCTTCCATGCCCTGGAAATCATAAGGCGAGGTGCGCGGTTTGAACGCACCGCCACGGAGGATCTTCGCTCCGGCCGCGGCCACGGCTTCGGCCGTTTCCATGATCTGGCGTTCGCTTTCGACCGAGCACGGCCCGGCCATGGTGACGAATTCATCGCCGCCGATCTCGGCCTTGCCGACGCGGATCACAGTGCGGTCCTTGCGGAACTCCCTGCTGACGAACTTGTACGGCGCCGAAATGCGGACGGCTTTTTCGACACCGGGCGTTGCTTCGAGCGACTCGAGACACGCCGTCACGTCTCCTCCTACTCCGACAATGCCGATCACAACTCTCTCTTCGCCTTCGATCGAGTGGACCTTGAAGCCGAAGTCCCGGATTCGCTCGCAGACGTAATCGACTTCTTCGCGGGTCGCATGGGGTCGCATCGAAATAATCATGGGCAGAAACCTTCCATAAACTAAAAAACCCACTCCGTGGAGTGGGTTGGTTTTTTACAGCAGAATTCGAATCAAACCAACGCCACTATGAGGTGGGGCTCCAAAATCGAAATCCAAAATAGCCGTGGGCGCGGTTCATGAACCTCCAATATAGCACTGCCGGACCTGTTTGCAAGCGTGCGGTCAGCTGAGTCCGGTAAAGATCCGCCTGATCACGGCAGGCTGGTCTTCTGCGTGCGGAATGCAGCCTGTCACCGAAACTTATACGTGGGCCGTGAGAGGTTCGCCGGCGGGCTTGCCCATCTCGAGTGACGCGAGGATGAGATCCGCGGTGATTGGGGCGCGGCGGATGACTTCTTCGCCGAGAGCATTGGTCAGAGCACTCAGAATGACTGCGCAGCCTCCGCCGACCGGGGGCTCTCCGATGCCGCGGGCGCCCACCGGGGTTTCCGGATCCGGGATGTCGAGCGCTGTCCAGTTCATGCCTTCCGGCGGCACGTCCAGGATGGTTGGCGGTTTGGTGTGATGAAAGCGCTTGGCGACAGGCAGGCCGTAATGCTGGTCGTAGACCCACTTCTGCCCGATCGCGTGGCCGATGCCCAGAACCGAACGCCCCATCACCTGACCGCCCAGCGCGCGCGGGTGGATCACGGTGCCAACGTCGGCGACGGCAAGAAAGTCAGTGATCTGATACTTGCCCGTTTCCAGATCCACTTCCACTTCGGCAAAGCTGGCGACGAATGAAAGCGTCTGGCCGTCGTGCGGAGCGGTGTCACGGGCAGCGGCCAGGAAACCGGTTCCGGCCAGCGCATTCATGGACGTCTTCGTCATCCTGTTGACGCCTTCGGGCGTTTCGTGACCGTCGTAAATCCCGCCGACCTCGACCGCATACTTCGCCGCTTCGGCCAGCGTCATTGCCGCGCCACCGCCCTTGCGGAAGACGCGTTCGCCGCCGACGTCGTAATCCTGAGCGCGGCCGCCGAACTTTTTCGCGGCCAGTTCGGTGAGCCGGAACTTTGCTTCGTTTGCCACCGCCCAGGCCGCGCGGGTCATGGCATGCGTGGTCTGGCTGCCGCCGGAGACACAGGTCCACGGAAGATTTTTCGCGGAACTTCCCCAAGAGACGTCGCACTTTTCCCACGGAACGCCGAGCATTTCCGCGGCAACGCGATGGACGTCGCTCACCGATTCCGTTCCGAGATTGCCGATGCCGGACTGGAAGCAGATGGTCCCATCGGTCCTGATCACGAGCAGGCCGTCGAAGCCAACCGAACCGCCCGAATAACAGCTCACGGAACAGCCGACGCCGCGCACCTTCGTTCCGCTCTTCCGCGGGCTGGCGGCGGCGCGTTCGGCCCAGCGGAACTCCTGGGCGCCTTTGTCGAGCGCCTGTTTGATGAACGAACTGGTGCAATATCCGCGCCGGTGATTCGGACCCAGTTCGGGGCCGAGCGGGGCTTTGCCTTCCGGCGCGTTGATGCGGCGGATGGCCACCTGGTCGATGCCGAGCTTGCGGGCGGCCTTCGTCATCATGTTTTCCATGATGGTGATGCCCTGCATGCCGCCGGGAGAACTCTGCGCGCCGCGCGGCGGAGTGTTGGTGAGCACGGTGACGCCGCCGAAGCGCATCGTCTCCGGCTGATAGAGGAGCGAGGCGATGCGGCCGGATGAACCGGCGTCGTTCACGGCAACGTAGGGGCCGTTGTCGCAGATGACGAACATATCGAGCGCGAGCAGGCGGCCTTCCTTCGAGAAGCCGGCCTTCACGCGCCCATGCAGACTGGGACGGCCGCGGCCGATATAGTGCTCTTCTTCGCGGCTGACGCGCATCATCACCGGAACGCCGCCCAGTTTCTTCGATAGAAGCGCGGGAATCGCGAGACTGATGGCCGCGGTGCCCTTCGATCCGAACCCGCCGCCGGTGTATTCGCTGACGAAAACGACTTTGTCGATTTCCGGCTGGCCCGATGCATCGACCAGACCCAGCCAGCGCGCGATCGCCGGCACGGTTTGCGCGGTGCTCTGCGTGCCGGTGTACATATAGACCTTGCCGTTCTGCCAGTAGGCCATGGCCGAGCGTGTTTCGAGGCACTGATGGCTGGTGTTGGGCGTGACGAAGGTTTCGTCGAGCACGACGGCCGCGTTCTTCATCGCGGCATCGACGTCCCCGAACGACCAGCCGTCGCTCTTGTTGGCCAGTTCGCCCATGGGGAGTTTGCCCTGGTCGTATTCGGCGAATTCCTTCTCGCCCCATTTCAGTTCCCCGATCTCGGCAGGCGCCGGCGGAGCTCCGCGGCCGCCGCGTCCGAGATCTTCCACGTTGGGGGCTTTCCAGACATTGCCTTCGATGCGGGCATTCGGACCACCGGGGCGCAGGCTGACGAGAGGGTCGACGACGAAAGGCAGGCGCTCGATGTCGAGTTTGATTTTCTCGATGGCTTCCGCGGCGATGAGTTCGGTTTCCGCCGCTAGAGCGAGGATCGGTTCACCCTGATAGACGAGTTCCTTCGCCAGACCGGGTTCGGCCTTTTTGTTGGCCGGAATGCGGGTGCCGTTATCGGTGAGGCTGTCGGCGGGAGGCGGCAGATCGTCGTGGGTGATCACCGCCTTGACTCCCGGCATGGCCAGAGCCGCGCTCATGTCGATGCCGCGCAGGATGCCGTGCGGAACCGGACTCAAAAGGAGCTTGCAAAAGAGCATTCCGTCGGCACGGTAGTCTTCCGCGTATTTTGACCTGCCGGTGACCTTTGCCAGCAGGTCGGGAGTCTGGTAGTTTTTGCCGATCAGCTTGTGCCCGGCGCTCGTCCTGAGCCCACCCGGTGTTGGATTGATCGCATCTGGCATGGTTTACTTCTCCTTCGCAATCTTCCGCCGCGTACCGGCGCGGTGAGAATTTTTCTGGATTCCTACAGTGACAGAGATTTCGGGCGGTGCCAAGGGGCGGGCCACCGGCTTCGCTCTTGCGCGGACAAGGCTGACCGCCGGTGGCGCCGGGACCACTCAGCGAGCAGCCCGGTGCGACTGTTCCTGCAGCGTTCTGGCGTCGAAGCGGATGTTCAGAAACGTGACCTTGCCCCGCACTTCGGCCATCTGATGCGGGAGGCCGGGTGGGATATAAATCACATCTCCCACCTTCACTTCGCGTGAATTGCCGCCGCGGATGGAAGCGGCGGTCTCGTCGCCAGCCGCCGAGCTCTTCGGATCGACGAGCTCGCCGCCCGTCACGATGGAGCCGGCGCCTTCGGTGACAACCCAGATGTCGGCGATGCGGGCGTGAACCATGGCGGTTTCACGGGCGGTGAGATGGCGAATGTTCACGTTGTAATTTCCGCCTTCCATGAGCCGGACAGTGAGGATCTTGTTCAGGTCCATGCGGTCGTACTGGGATTGCAGGAGCGCGGCTGGAAAGAAAGCGGGCTGGTCGGTGGGGGCCTGTTGCAGGACCTCTGTTCTCGAGGCGGTCTGGCTGTAGCCGCTCTCGGTCAAAGCGATGGCGAACAGGGCACCGATGGCGATCAGGGTCCGGGACATGGGAACTCCTTTCGAATTTCCAGGGGTCGCCGCACGCAGCGGGCGGCCTCATTATGTCACGGTTTCGTGCCGGCCGATTACTTCGTGATCGCCGGATTCACCCAGCCGCAGTGTCCACAAGGTCCATTCCCGGGTTTCGAAACCAGCCGAGGCGAGCGCCGCCCGTCGCGGGACCCGCAGGGGAAACCTTTTGCCAGCAGGGGGATGCGGCTGCGCCGGTAAGCACAGTGTTTCGCCGCTACGTGCGCGGACTGGCGCAACAGGCCCGTAACCTGTTGATTTCACTCACATGTGGTTGGCATGCCCGATGCCCTCCCGGATTGCGTGAGCGCTACGGGCGAAGATAACGGGGACGTTCTCTCCGAGGTCCTGGCGGTCGAGCGCGAAATCGACGCCAAACTTGATGCGGAGCGGCAGGCGGCGCGGCAATGGCTCGAGCGCACGCGGGGTGAGATCGAGCAGGCGAAACTCTCCGAGCTCACGGCTCTCAAGGCATCGGCCGCGCGCGAGGAGGAAGCGGCAAAGACGGCCGCGCAGGACAAAGCCGCCGCGATCCTCGAGCAGGCACGCACCGAGGCGGAACGGATTCGCCATCTCGAGGACGCGCAACTGATACCCATCGTCCGGCAGCATGTGCTGCTCATTGCCCGAGG
>DASPQQ010000103.1:0-5844 GCA_035624885.1 Bryobacteraceae bacterium
GACGAGGCAGAGGGCCAGAGGCGTTGCGCGGGTCCAAGCGCGAAGTTCCCGCGCCGAGAGATGCCCCACCGAGCATTTTCCGAGGCCGGGAGTTCTCATCCAGTAATCGCCTGCGACGGCCACGCGGATGCCCGCCGCAAGCAGCGCCCGCACGCATTCGATGCGGTAATCTTCCGCGGCTCCGGCAAAAAACACCTGCGCGTTGCCGGCTGCCGGGCGCGCGGGCTCCTCGCCCGATACCCAGAGCTCTTCGTCGTAGCCGAACGGGAGCCACTCGACTGCCTTCGAGCCGTGCCTGCGAAAGTCTTCGAGATTCGCCGTGCGGGTCGAATAGACTTCATCGTATTCGGGCAGGCACTCGAGAAACCACTGCGCGCGGTGAACCGGATTCCAGGGATCGTCGGTCGAATAGTTCACGCGGCGTATGCCCATTTTCCCGATCTCGGCGAGACTCGCGGCGGTCAGTGGCGCCTGCCCGGTTGCGATCAGAATCTTCGGCGGATTCCGCCTGCAGGCGTCCGTGACCATGGCGCTGAACGAATCGAGATGCAACGGCTTATGCCCCAGCAGGCGCCAGCTCAGCGTCACGGCGATGCGGGGCCCGGCGGTCGCCTTTCGCGCATCGAGAAGCCGGCAATCGAGACCACGCGCCTTCGCGGCTCGCTCCAGACTCGCCCCGACGTTCGTGCCGCCTTCGTTGCCCACGATCATGATGTCCATCTAAGTCCGCTTCGCGACGCGGTAGAGCGCGGGTTCGAGCGCCCGGAAAAGGCGCACGGGAACAAGCAATCCCGCCGCGCCCACCATCGCGTAGAGAGCCCGGATTCGCGCCCGGTTCGCCGCCGAGAGATGCAATCCCCGGCCGATTCTCGCCGGGCTCAGCCCCCGATACACCGAAGCCGAGTAGCGCCAGGAATGCACGCGGCGCAGTTCCACCAGCCAGAAGCCATAGGTGAACAGGAGCAGCCGCGGCCAGATCTTCATGACCGTGGCTTCGAGTTCCTTCGGGGTGACGAACGGCGCGATGGCGTCGGCTACCAGCGGAACGATCTGCGCCATGGGCAGAACGACGGGCGCAAGATCCTTCTTCTCTTTCTTCTTCGACGCGTAGCTGTCAACCGATTCATTCGCGATCCGGATGTCCTTTTCGACGCAGACTTCGCCGATGCCGAGCAGCGTGCCTCCGGCGGCGAGCATGCGGCAGCCGATGAACATCTGGTACATTTCCGAGCCGTCCCACTTTTCCGTCGCCCACCGCCGCGCGGCTTCGGTTTCGAAGATGACGCCGCTCACGAAACTGAAATTGCGGAAAGACTGCGCGGCGGCGGAGGGTCCGCTGCCGAGAATTCCGGTGCGCGGCACGCGCTGAAACACGCGGCCGCTTTCGCACTCGGCATAGTTCGCCACCGCCACCTGTACGGGACCAGATGCCCTGAGAATGCGGTCGATCATCTCCAGCGTGTCGGGCCGGGCGAGCCGGTCGTCATTGCCCATCAGGATGCTGTACCGGCCGCGCGCCAGCGCCATGGCGCCGCGCAGATTGCCGTCATAGCGGCGGTTCGCCATCTGTCTCGCGTAGACGAAATCCAGCCCGGAGGATTCGAGGAAGGAGATCAGTTCGTCCTGGCGGCCGTCGGTCGAGCGATCGTCCGAAATGCAGAGCTCGAAAGAACTGAACGACTGCGCGGCCAGCGCGCGGCAGGCTTCGATCAGAAAAGATGTCCGGTTGTACTGCGGGACGCAGATCGAGAATACCGGCGCGGGCCCGCGCCGGACGGACGAAGCGAGGATCTCCACCCGATCCGCCACCGTCATGCCGCGGCTCCCGACATCAGCGCCAGCACGGGCGCGAACATCGCTTCATAGTTCCAGTGCTCGAGGATCTGGCGGCGTCCGGCTTCGCCCATCGCCCGCATCTTCGCGCGGTCTTCCACGAGCGTCCGGATGGCGGAGGCGATGCTGTGCGCATCGGCGGGATCGCAGGCGAGGCCATAACCCGGTCTGACGAACAGTTCGCACCACTCGGGCAGCGCCGAGACGAGGACCGGCAGCCCGCAGGCCATATAGTCGAAGACCTTGTTCGACGCGCCGGCCATGGCTTCGAAGTTGAAGTCGGAAGCCTTGACCGGGATCAGCGCCAGTCCGATATCCGAGCGCATGGTCACGGGCAGGAGTTCCGGCCGCGATACGGGCGGCAGAAACTCCACGCGATGGCCGACGCCAATCGATTCCGCGCAGCTCCGCAGTTTCGCCACATAGCCGGGCGCGCCGACCGTTTCATAGCCGACTGCGCGCAGCTTCACCTCTTCCGGCAGGAGCGCGAGCGCGTCGATCACCACCGGCGAGAGACGCTCCGGCACCAGCGTTCCGTGATAGAGCAGCCAGATGGAATCGCCCGACGCAGTCTTCGCGGCCCGCGGCACTTCATAGAGACCCGGGCAGTTCCACACGCATGCCGCAGCGCGCAGCGGTCCGAACTCCCGCTCGAAACGCGCGAGACGATTGCGATTGGGCAGGATGCACATGCGGGCGCGGCGCGCCAGCCGGCGGCGCGCCCTCATCACCAGCGCGAAGAAACCGTCGTTGGCGTGATCCGCCGGCATATCGTGTTCGTGATAGATCACGGCAAGCCATGGCAGGAATGTCAGGGCCAGCGCCGCGGGGCAGGAGAGCGGATCGGACGCGTAAATCCACCGCGGCCGGAACGTCACGGCAGTCCACATCACCCAGAGGAAGAAGCGCAGAAACTGCATCTTCTGCTTCCAGCCCGGCTTCTCGAAAGGCATCCGCTTCACCGCGATCCGTTCATGCGGCGGAAAATCGAGCCCGCCCGCGCCCGATGCGCCCGTGCCGAGAAACAGCACCTGCCAGCCGGCATCCGCCAGAATCTTCGAACTGTGCTGGAGCGGAGGGTAGCCACCGGGATTGGTGTACTGGATGTAAAGGACGCGCTTTGTCAACGTCCCACCAGTTCCTCGTAAATCGGCATGAAATCGAGCGCCACCTGCCTGGCATGGCGCGGCGGCCGGATGTTTTCGCGCCATCGGTCAAGCAACGCCGGCTCGGCACAGATTTTCTGAAACGCAGCAGCCCACGCATCGACGGAAGAGTACGGAGACACGAGCAGGCCGTCCTTCCCGCCGGTCACGAGTTCGGCGATGCCGCCCAGGTCGGAGCCGATCACCGGAGTCCGCGCGGCGAACGCTTCGAGCACCACCAGCGGCCCGGTCTCAAGCCATTGCGATGGAACCGCCAGCGCATCGTATTCGCGCAGCGCCGGAATCACGCCGGACTGCGGCAGCGCAGGCAGAAGACGAATGCGCCGGTCGCCGCCGATCAACTGCCGGACTTCCTCCGCATAGCGATTGCCCGCATCTCCCTGGCGCACACCGTAGAGATCCAGTTCGAGCGGCAGGCTCGTTTTCAACAAAGCGCGCACGATTACATCCGTGCCTTTGGTGCGATCGAATCTTCCGAGAAAAGCAAATCGCAGCGGGTTGTTCCGCCGGCGCTCGCGAGGACTGGCTTCCGGTTCCCAGGTGATCCCCTGCCGGCACATGCGCAGCTTCGCTTCGGGAACGGCGTTGTCGAGCAGAAGCCGGCGTGTCCAGCTACACAGCGCCACCACGCGGTCCACCTTCCGCATCATTTCGTGAAATTTTCCGATTCGCAGCGCGACGAGCCGCGGCATGCGCAGCGCGGTCCAGACGCCGCCCGAGAGCCCCATGGCCGCGGTCACGGACCCTGCGACCGGCGAGATCTGCTCAATCGCCGAAGCGGCCGATTTGGAAATTCCCTGCGCCATCAGCGTACACACACTGCACGTGCGCGCGTCCAGTTTGCCATCGCAGATTTGCGTGCCATAACGCTCGAGCGTGCCACGCGCGCAGCTCACCGTCGGCGTGTGATAGTTGAAAACCGTTCTGACCCCGCGCGCCATCGCCTCATCGGCCAGCCGCACCGAAATCGTGCTCGTCATGGCATGCAAATGCGCCACATCGGGCCGGAACTCATCGAGGATGCGTCCGAATTCGCGCGCCGCGGCCGGTTCCCCTTCGCCATAGAGTTCGGGCAGGCTGACATCGCTTGCCGCGGCGAAACGCCAGACCCGCATGCCCGCATGTTCATACCGCGTGTTCTCCCTTCCGGGCGCCGCGATGCCCGCTTCCACGCCAAGCTCGCGCTGCCACGTTGCGAGACTGTCCACATAGATCTCTGTGCCGCCGGGAGGATCGGGGTAAAAGGAATACGGCACGTGCAGAATTCGCATGCGCCGGTCTTCAGACGGACTTCGCCTTCGCCATGCCTTTCGCGCGGCGGTACTGCACGGACAGCAATTCGGCGCGCCGGAATCCCACCACGCGGCTCACCTTGCGCAGCAGGGCCGGGCTTTCGGGAACGAATCCCGGAGTCAGGCTCTCGATTCTTCCGGCGAGCTCTTCAAACCGCCGCCGGTTGTGCGCGGCAAAGTAACGCGCGCCCTGATGATAAATTTTCGCGACGAGACGCGCGCGGGATTCGGTCATCTCGCCTCTCGACCGCCAGTATTCCTCCACCATCGCCGCATTGCGGACGCATCCTTCGTGAAACGCCGCCGGATCGCGCCTCGAGAGCGATGTATTATCGTGCTGCCGGGCATTGAAGAGCGGCTCGCTGGTTTCAATGCGCCGGAACTGTCCGCCGGCCATGGCAATCCGCAGAAGCAGGTCGACGTCCTCGATCAGCCAGTGCCTTTCGTCGAATCCGCCCACGGCCGCGAGCCAGCTGCGGCGGAAGAGGCACGATGCGTTGGAGAGAAACTGGTCCGATTGAACCAGCGAAGCAATGGTATCTTCGCCCAGCGACGGGGTGTGGATGGCGCCGGACGGTATCCACTGGCCCTCCACCAGCCGCGTCGCCTTCCAGTCGGAATAAAGCACGGCGACGTCGCGCGGCATCTTTTCCGCGGCCGCGGCATGCAGCCGGATCTTCTCCGGCGCGATCACGTCGTCGGCATCGAGAAACTGAATCCATTCGCCGCGCGACCGCTGCCAGCCGAGGTTGCGCGCCCGGCTGGGCCCGCCATTCCCGGTTCGCAGGACCACCGAAGCAATATCGGAACCCTTGAGCGCCGCGGCCGCCACGGCCGCGCCATCGTCGCCCGATCCGTCGTCGACCACGGTGATCTCCAGCAGCTCATGCGGATACGTCTGCGCCGTCACGCTGGCAATGGCGTCCGCAATCCAGCGGGCGCCGTTATAAAGCGGGATGACGACGCTGACCGGGATCATTACCGCACCGCAAGCTCCGGCAGATTCTTCTTCCCGTGTTCGATGGTCTCGGTGACGATCGGTGATGCAGCAGATGTGATCGCCGGTCCGATGTGAATGATGAGCGCGGGCCGCTCGGCTTCGAAAAGATTGCCGATCGCCAGGCAGTCGCGGATATCGATGCTCAGATGCCGGTCGGAGCCGATCAGCCCGCCGGATCCCGTGACGAGAGCTTTCATTCTGATTTCCTTTTTCCTGACTATGGATGCGAGGGCAGGGCTGTCAGCATGCCGACGTAGCGCGTGATCTTCGCGACGGCGCGGAACGGCCGCCGGACAGCTTGCGGCCAGTTATGACGGATGGGGAATGTCGAGATGTTGCGCGCGAGCCGCGACCGCGATTCGGCCGCCGTGTGCAGTATTCCATCCGAAAGCCAGTGCGACGCGTCGGTCGCATCGAACAGAAAGCTGGGGTCAATCGATTTGGCGACAGCGAGGTTACTCTGCGCCGACGAACCCTCCCTCGTTCCGCCATACGCATGGTTCTGGTGGAAGATGGTGACGTCGGCGGTTGCGTCCACAACCGGCGTCTGGTG
>DASPQQ010000104.1:0-2780 GCA_035624885.1 Bryobacteraceae bacterium
GACTCTGGCTGTTCGACTACATCGGCCGCATCGCGGCAAAACACTCCGGCACGGCCGCGAAGATTCTCGTCGAACCCGGCCGCTTCAACATCGTCGCCTCGTTCGGCACGCCGGTCGTCACGTTCTCCACGCACATCGATACTGTCCCGCCCTTCATCCCTGCGCGCGAAGACGACGAATTCATCTGGGGCCGCGGCGCGTGCGACACCAAAGGCATCATCGCATCGATGCTCACCGCCACCGAGCGCCTGCTCGAATCCGGCGTGCGCAACATCGGTCTGCTGTTCGTGGTGGGCGAAGAACGCAACAGCGCGGGCGCCTGGCACGCTTCCGAACATCGCGATCAATACCCCGCCGGTTCGCGCTACATCATCAACGGCGAACCCACCAGCAACCAGCTTGCGCTCGGCTCGAAAGGCGCGCTGCGCTACGAACTGGTGGCGCACGGCAGGATGGCGCATTCCGCCTATCCCGAGCTCGGCGATTCCGCCATCGTCAAGCTGCTCGACGCGCTCGAAGCCATCCGCAAAGTCCAGCTTCCTGTCGATGAAATTCTCGGACCCAGCACGATGAACATCGGCACCATCCACGGCGGCCGCGCGCCCAACGTGATTCCCGATGAAGCGCGCGCCGAAATCTTCATCCGGCTCGTCTGCGATTCGGCTTCGACGCGCGCGGCACTCTCAGCAGCCGTAGACGGAATGCCCGGCATCGAACTCAATCCGGTGCTCGAACTGCCCGCCATCCGGCTCACCGCGGTCGAAGGCATTCCCACCACCGTCGTCGCGTACACCACCGATATCCCCGCCTTCGGCGGACTATGGGGCCAGCCGCTCCTGTTCGGCCCCGGGACCATTCACGTGGCCCACACTCTCGAGGAGCGCGTCTCGAAGCAGGAACTCGTCGACGCCGTGGAACTCTATCAGAAGATCGTCAGGCAACTACAAAACTCATGAGCAAAATCGAAGTTGGTATTCTCGGCGCCACCGGCATGGTGGGCCAGCATTTCATCAGGTTTCTCGACGGGCATCCGTTGTTTGAGCTCACGTGGCTCGGTGCGAGCGAGCGCTCGGCCGGCAAGCGTTACAGCGAGGCCGCGAAGTGGCATCTCAGCGGCGCTACGCCAGATGCCATCGCCAGCCGGACCGTCTCCGAAGCGAAGCCGGGCAACGCGCCGAAGCTTCTCTTCTCCGCGATGGACGCCTCCGTCGCGACTGAGATCGAACAGGCCTTCGCAAGCGCCGGCCACCTCGTCGTTTCCAATTCGAAGAACCATCGCATGGACCGCGACGTGCCGCTCCTCGTCCCCGAAGTGAATGCCGACCACCTGCAGCTTGCCAGAACGCAGTCGCAGTCGCGCGGCTGGAAGGGCATGATCGTCACCAACCCGAACTGCTCCACCGTCGGGCTCACCATGGGTCTCGGTCCGCTGCGCCAGTTCGGCATCACGCGCATCATCACCACCACCATGCAGGCCGTTTCCGGCGCCGGTTATCCCGGCGTGCCGTCGATGGACATCCTCGGCAACGTGATTCCGTTCATCGGCGGCGAAGAAGAAAAGATGCAGCAGGAGACCCAGAAGATCCTCGGCCATTTCGCGGGCGATCGCATCGAACCGCTCGCCGCCAAAGTCAGCGCGCACTGCAACCGCGTCGCCGTGGTGGATGGCCACACCCTCACCGTCTCGGTCGAATTCTCCTCCGCGCCGTCGGAAGCCGATCTGCGCAACGCGCTCGAGACCTTCCGCGGCGTCCCGCAGGAACGCAACCTGCCCAGCGCCCCCAAACACCCGGTCATCTATATGCCGGATGGCGACCGTCCGCAGCCGCGCAAGGACGCGGAACGCGAGCGCGGCATGGCCGCCTTCGTCGGCCGCCTGCGCCCGTGCCCGGTCTTCGACTGGAAGTTCGTCGTCCTCAGCCACAATACGGTCCGCGGAGCCGCCGGAGCCGCGGTCCTCAACGCGGAACTGATGGACTCCGAAGGCCTGTTGAGCTAGCGCCATGATCGTGATGAAGTTCGGCGGCTCGTCCGTCGAGTCCGCGGCCGCCATTGAGCGCGTCGCGGGAATCGTGAAAGCGCGGGTGAATCAGCATCCCATCGTGGTCGTTTCGGCGATGGGCAAGACCACCAACAAACTTCTGGCGATTGCGGAATCCGCCGTCGCCGGCAAGCGCGAAGACTATATCCGCCAGATCCACGACCTGCGCGACTTCCATTCCCGCGAAGCCCGTCAGGTCGTGAGCCTCGCGCATCGCGCCGCGCTCGATCAGGTTCTCGACGATCATTTCGACGAGCTGACCGAACTCATCAAGGGCATCGCCGTACTCGGCGAACTCACGCCGCGCTCGATCGACGCGGTCTCGAGCTACGGCGAGCGCCTTTCGAGCTTCATCGTCTCGCTCGCCTTCGAGCACTTCGGCATCCCCGCCGCGCACGTGGATTCGCGGCGCGTCATCGTCACCGACCATCGCCATACCCAGGCCGCGCCGATCTATCCCGAAACGTACCGCCGGCTCGAAGAAATCGTCGCGCCCATCGCGGAGAACCGCGTCGTCGTCATGGGAGGATTCATCGGCTCCTGCACTTCGGAAACGCATCCCGAAGGCATCACGACCACGCTCGGCCGCGGCGGATCGGACTTCACCGCTTCCATCGTCGGCGCCGGAGTCCGGGCCGGCGAAATCCAGATCTGGACCGACGTCGACGGCATGCTGACCTCCGACCCGACCATTCTCCCCGGCGGCCATCGCGTCAAAACCATTTCCTTCGCCGAAGCC
>DASPQQ010000105.1:0-7123 GCA_035624885.1 Bryobacteraceae bacterium
AGGCCGAGGATGATGCCGTCTTTATCGGTGGTCCAGACTTTTCCGTTACGCCGCAGGAAACTGGCGCCGGCGCTCTCTTCGCCGCCGAAGCAGCAGGTGCCGTCGTAGAGACCGGGCGCGAACCATTTGAATCCGACGGGAACTTCGAGCAGCCGGCGGCCGAGAGCTGCCACGATGCGGTCGATGATGGCGCTGCTGACCAGTGTCTTGCCGACGGCCGCACTCGCGGCCCACTCCGGCCGGTGCGTGAGCAGATAATCGATCGCGACCGCCAGATAGTGGTTCGGATTGAGCAGGCCGGAGGAGCGGGTGACGATGCCGTGGCGATCGGCATCGGTGTCGTTCCCCCAGGCGACGTCGAACCGGTCTTTCAGCTCGACGAGGCTCGCCATCGCGTACGGACTCGAGCAGTCCATGCGGATCTTGCCATCGTGATCCACCGTCATGAAGCCGAACTGCGGATCGAGCGTCTGGTTGACGACGGTGAGGTTCAGGCCGTAGCGATCGGCAATCGGCTGCCAGTAGTAAAGAGACGCGCCGCCCAGAGGATCGACCCCGATGGCGATGCCGGAAGCGCGAATCGCTTCCATGTCGATGACGCTGGCGAGATCCTCCACGTACGGCGTGATGAGATCGCGTTCTTCGGCCACGGGATTCGCCACGCGTTTGACGCCGCGGTTGCCTTCGCGCAGCAGTTCATTGGCGCGTTTCTGAATCGCGCCGGTGATTTCGGTATCGGCCGGACCGCCGTTCGGAGGGTTGTACTTGAAGCCGCCGTCCTGCGGAGGATTATGCGACGGCGTGATCACGATGCCATCCGCAACCGGATTGGTCAGGATGGCGTGCGAGATGACCGGCGTCGGCGTGAAACCGTTGTTTTGCGCGACGATGGCGCGCACGCCGTTCGCCGCGAGAACTTCGAGCGCGGTACGCTCGGCCGGGCTCGAAACCGCATGCGTGTCCTTGCCCAGAAACAGCGGGCCCGTGATTCCCTGCGCCGCGCGGTGCTCGCAGATGGCCTGGGTGATGGCGAGGATGTGGCCTTCGTTGAACGTGCCGTCGAACGGCGTGCCCCGATGTCCGCTGGTGCCGAAGCTCACGGCCCCGGTCGCGTCCGCATAGTACGCTTTTTCGAGCTGCGCGACGTCGATGAGAAGGCTCCTGGGTGCGGGCTTCCCCGCCAGTGGATCGAGTGGCATGGCTATTGGATCGTCGTTTCCTTATCCGGCTTTTCATTCGGAGCGCGCAGCGTGATGGGCGGGAAATAGACGCCCTTCAGTTCGCGCTTCCACCAGTTACCGGTCTGGCGGCGTTCGTCGTAGCTGGTGAAGCGGTAGTCGTACACCATGGCGCGCATGAACCTCGGCGGCTTGTCGGGGAACGGGTTGTGCTCCATCAGCTCGAGCACCGGCTGATCTCCCTGCAGCAGGCGCGTCATGAACCTGACGAGCCACGGATTTTCCCGCCAGTTGCCGAGCGCGGCAAACCACATCTGCCAGTCGAGGCGCGGCTGATCCGGCGCCACCCAGACGGGCGGACGGTTCAGCGGGCCGGGCTTGTATTTGAACGTGTACGGCTGCCAGTCGAGGGCGTCGTTCGAACCTTCGATCGAGATCTCCGGGCGCGAAGTGGTCATCACGGCGAAAAGCCCGTAGCTGTTCACAATCCCCAGATTGGAGGCGTGCGAAGCCAGGTATGCGACCGGTTCCGGAGCCTGAATGCCGAGCATTTTCCCCACCTGCGACAGCGACAAGGTCAAGATAGAGACGACCAGCGCCGCCGTGACGTAACGGTTGGAACGCGGCACTTTCGGCGGCGCGCCGCGGCGGGAAAGCAATTTCGCCGATTTGGGCAACTGCGCGGCGGGCAGAAAGGCGTCATCGAAGAGAAACAGGCAGAGCACGATGGTGAGCAGGTTAAAGAAGTTGTAATTGCCGGTCAGAATGATCATCAGCTGCAGCGCGATGGTGCCGAAGGCCGCAACCTGCTTGAGGCGCCGCGGCCCGAACATCAGGAACGGCAGCACCAGCTCCACCACAAACATAAAGAGAACGGAAGCTTTCTGGAACCACATGGGCAACTGCGCCATGTACCAGGCGACGGGCGTGGGCAGCGGCTGCGTCCAGTAGTGGTACGACAGTGCCGTGAGATTGCGCCATGAAGGATCGTGACTGACGAGCTTCGCCACGCCGGACTGGAACATGAGGCGGGCGAGAAGGAACTGGAACAGAAAAATGCGCGCGCGCGAAAACGGCTTGAGGAAGATGGTGAGAAAGCCGGCTTCGAGCAGCAGAAAATCCCACTGAAAACTGGTGAAGAGCTGGCCGCCGGTGACGATCGACAGGTAATAGATAAAGAGCACCACGAAGGCGGCCTTCTGGCCTCCGGTATGCGGACGGCCGATGGCGGTGACGAAAGCCAGCACCGCGCCGCCGTAGCCGAGAAACTGAAAGGCGAAATCGCTGTTGATCCACCAGAAGAGCGTCGGGGCGACGAAGATGGAGCCGGAGCCGAACTGGCGGTCGACCAGCGGCAGGAAATCCATCAGCGGTTCGATGCCTTTGTCGCCGATCAGCGGAATGAGCTGACGCGCGATGGAAATGAACGCGATCATGTAGATCAGCGCGATGGCGCGCGCAAACAGGGACGACGCGCGCTCGTAGGTCGACGGCTTGACGTGATTGCCCCAGAGCAGGCGCGTGACCTTGTAGCCGGGATTGCGATTGGCGGCGACGAGGCGGTAGAGGAATTCGAAGAATCCCGGCAGCAGCGCGTAGATGCGCGGCCAGAAGCCGCCCTTCAGCCGGAAGACAGCTTCCGCGCCGCTATAGCGCCGGCCGTCTTCGAAAAGCTGAACGGCTTTGCGGAAGTCCTCGCTGGGGACTTCGGGGAAGCGCTGGGCATCCGATTGATACGGAACGTATTCGACGGAGTCGCCGGTCAGCGCCTGCCAGTAGCCGACCCAGAGCCGGCAGAAACCGCAGTCGCCATCGTAAACGAGAGTTCGGGGCACTACATCAAAGCTTACTGTGCCCGCGTCGCTTTATCCTTTACGCGGCTTCTTCGGAACGAAGGCGAGGAAGCGGCGCGGGTTATCCACCATGATGGTATGCAACTGCTCGTCGGTCGCGCCGGCGGCTTTTACCTTGGGAACGAAGACAGTCAGGGTCTTGGCGTAGCCCGGACCCTTGCCGGCTTTGGTCTGCGCGAAGCCGGAAAGATCGGCGGAGAACATCAGGTTCTTTTCGTAGCCGGCTTCGAGCAGCGCCATCACCATGGGAACCTGCTGCTGATCGCCGGGCCCACCCTGGCGGTCGAAGCCGATGAACGCGCCGCGGCGGCAGATTTCCCTCTGGATCGCAACCTTCGGATCCACCAGATTGCCCAGGTGACCGATGACGATGCGATCCGGTTTGACTCCGGCATCCATCAGAATGTCGAGCTGTTCGAGCGCGCTCTTGCCGGGGATGCCGGTGTGGGTGAAGATGCCCATGTTGGTCGCGAGCTGCGCTTTGCCGATGGCGCGGAAAACCTTGCGCTCGGTGGCGGTGATGTAGTCCCACGAACCGATTTCGCCGAAGACGCCGACGGGGTCGGTATCGACCTGCTTCATGATGGACTGATAAATCTGTTCTTCGCTCATCGTGTCCAGTTCCTTCGGGTAGAAGGGCTGGGTATAGAAACCGGCGCCGGCCACGATGGGCAGGCCGGACTTCTGCGAAATCTGCTTGAGGAAGTTGATGTCGCGGCCCATATCGGGGTGGCCGCCATCGACGATACAGGCGATGCCTTCGCTCTTCGCCGCGCTCATCTCGTTCGACATGAGATCGACGTCGCGCATGAAGAAGGTCGCGCCTTCGGGCTGCGTGGCCGGCGGATTGGCATTGGCACGGCCCGCGCCGGCAGGCGGAGCGTTGGGAGAAAGCTCGCCGCTCTGGATTCTGGTCTCGCGGGAATAGTTGTTCCAACGCGGCATGAAATCGGCCGGGAACGACATGTGTTCATGGAAGAGCGTCGCGCCGCCGGCCAGTTCTTCGGGCGCGTAGTCCTTCAGAACGGTACGGATGATGGCGCCTTTGGGGAACGTGGGCGCGTCGGCGGAGGCAAAGCGGGGCAGCGCGGCCGTCGCGGCGCTGAGGCCCATCAGCTTGAGGGAGTCTCTTCTGGTGATCATGGCGTTGGTTCGTCCTTATAGACGATACATCAGAATGCCGGCCGCGGCACGTGCTGTCAGCAGACGGGCGCGGTATTCCAGCCGAACCGCCCGGCGAGCCATTCGCGGATCTCCCGCAGATCGGCGTCGAGGCCGGCGGGTTCTTCATCGAGCAGCCAGAACAGATTTTCCGCGGCGATCCCGCATGCGGCCTGCGCGTCTTTGCGGTGCCCGGCGGCAAGCACGGCGTTCCACGCGATGATGCAGGTGACCGGGTCTCTCATCCCCAGATGGGCGCGTGCGTCTTCGAGCGCGTGGCGGCTCAGCGCTTCTGCCTGCTCGCGGCGCCCCATGCGGTGGAGCACGATCGCCAGATCGCCCCGCGCGGCCAGCGAATCGGGATGGAACGGGCCGCCGGCGCGAACACGGCGCTCCAGCACCTCCTCCAGAATGCGGCTCGCCGGCTCGAACTGCCCGTGTTCGAAGAAGATTTTCCAGACGAGGTCGAGCAGATCGGCGAGCTGCGAATCGGCATCCTCCGGGAGCGATTGAACGGTCTGGTCCAGCAGTTCGAGGGCGCGGCCGGCATCCCCCTGCCGCCACCACGCCAGCGCGAGGCGTTCGGCCACTGCGAGCACCAGCGGATGGTGCGGACCGAAGCGGTCCTGATAAGAATCGAGGGCGCCACGGAGCACTTCGATCTCGGGCGCTTCGCCGGCGTCCGGAGCGGTGAGGAACGGGATCACACCGAAGTAAAGTATAACTTACGTTGACAATTGAAAGCGTAGAGACTCAGACGGCGGCCATCTGGCGTGCGAGGGCGCGGTGCGCGCGGGCCGACGCGGGGTCGCCGAGATGCTTGCGCAGCAGGCGGGCGAGGAGCCAGTGTGCTTCGGGGAAGTGGGGATTGAAAGAGATGGCCGCGCGGAGGGCTTCGGCGGCGCGCGCGTATTCCTTCAGTCCGGCGAGCGCCCTGGCGAGCAGATAGTGCGGCTCCGGATCGTGATGTGCTCTTTCGACCGCCTCGAGAGCCGACCGGACCGCGGCCTCATACTCGCCTCTCGCCAGCGCGACGCGCGCCAGCATGGCGTGCGCGCGGGCATTATCCGGATCGAGCGCCAGCACGGCCTGGCAAATCCGCTTCGCTTCGCGCCAGCGGCGCTGGCGCAGGCAGAGATCGGCCGCGGCGAGCGAACGGCCGTCAACCAGAGCGCCCGCATCCCGGTAGCGGGATTCTTCGATCAGCAGCTGCGCCTCGAGGAAATCGATCCCTGGCAGTTCGGCGGCAATGCGCCGCATTTCCTCGCGCAGCTTCAGCGCCTGGCAGGAAGCGAACAGGCGGAGCGCGAAGCGGCGGTCGGAGGGGTCTTCCGCACGCAGCGCGGTGAGGATCTCGCAGGCCTCCCGGTGTCTGGCGGCATGCTGATACGATTCGGCGAGATTGAAGCGCAGTTCGCGGATGGCCTTGCGCACGGCCGTGTCGCGATCTTCATCGGGCGGCTCCACGTAGCCGAGGGCAACCATCTGTTCGAGCAGATCGTGCGCGCCGGCGGGATCGTACTGCATGCCGGGCGGATGCCTGCCATCGGCGCCCGGCACATGGTCCCAGCTCGGGATGAACGCGGGGGCCGGAGGATCGGTAAAGGCCCGCGTCAGAACCTTGCCATCCATGTCTTCGCCCACGGGCAATCCGTACATCGTCAGGATGGTCGGGAGGATGTCCAGAATGGAGGCGCCGCGCAGTTTCTCGCCGGGTTTGATGGCGGGACCCGCCAGCGCGAGAATGCCGAGATCGCGGTGCTCGACCGCGGGACCGGCGGGAACGGCGGGAATGGACATGGGCCGCAGGTGATCCGGATGAAAACCGTGATCGGCCATGAGAATCACGGTGGCGCCCTGGCCGGCTTTTTCAAGAAGCGCACCGAGCACGCGGTCGTGGAACTGATAGGCCATCGAGACGACCTCGCGGTAGAGCTCGAAATCGCGTTCCGGAATCCACGGCTGGCGCGGCGGATGGTACCGCATGAAGCCGTGGCTGAAGTGATCGATGGAATCGAAGTAAACGGCGAAGAAGTCCCATGGCTCGTGCTCGAGCAGCCAGAGCGCAACCGATTGCATGCTGATGCATTCGGCAAGCGTGCGCATGAGCGTGCCGGGACGCAGGTCCTTGTCCTGATCGATTTCTCTCGCCAGGGGAACGAAGGGCTCGACCATTTCCGGCGTGAGAAGGTCCGGGTGCAGGCGGAGCCCGGCGAGCGTCCAGCCGAGTTCCGGCGGATGAACGGAACCCGGCACGAGCGGCCAGCCTTCGTCGACCGGCCCGTCGGCACGATGGAAATGATCCGAGACCATGACGCCGTCGATCGGTTCGGCCGGATGGCTGGGCCACCAGCCAAGGACGATGCTGCGCAGGCCGCTCTGGCTGAGGATGTTCCAGACAGCCTTCGTGGTGCGCGAGCGGTTGCTGACCGGCCGCACATCGCGCGCGTCGCTCGTGGGTTCGAAGAATCCATGGATGCCATGCTTGAAGGGCCGCTTGCCCGTGGCGATGGAGGTCCAGAGCATCGGTGAGAGCGGAGGATGGAGCGTCGCGACGTGGCCTGCCGCGCCTTCGCGTGCCAGCCGCGCGACATTCGGCATCCTGCCCGCGGCCATCAGAGGATGGATGACTTTCCAGTCCGCGGCGTCCCAGCCGATGAGAAGAACTTTCCTGCGGGTCAATTCGGGTATCGCAGCCGGGGATGGTGCCGCTTGCCTTTCCTGTGCACCGCGTAGGAGCCGCCGCCCGTGCCGCCTCCTCCCACCGTGCCTCCCATGGTCCCGCTGAGAAACGATCCGCCGAAGGTCGGAACGAATCCGCCGCCTGTACCCGGCTGGTTCACAACGGTGCCACCTCCGCCCGCGTAGCTGGCGAGCGGGAACACGGCGACATTCGGGGTGGTCATGCCGCCCACCAGCGCCTGAATGGGA
>DASPQQ010000106.1:0-7732 GCA_035624885.1 Bryobacteraceae bacterium
GAGAGCCGTTCAGGCCGATATAGCCGCCTTCATGCTGATCGTCGATGCCAAAAACGATGCGGCCGTTGCGTTCTACCGGCGCCATGGGTTCCGGGCGATCGCGGGGCTGCCGCGAACCTTGTTTCTGCCACTTGCCAGTGCCCGGAGGGCGTTCCTTGAGGAGGCCGGGCAATAAGCAGAGTGCCGGAAAGCGAGGACACGCGAGGTGGTGTACAGGTCTTTGGCTTTTCGCTGCGAGCGGGGTCCGGAAAGCCGGTACAGACTCCGTTTTTCGCGCCGGACGGTTCGGTGAGATTCGGGGGTTGTGGCGCGAAAAGCGGGTCAGTCCCGGTTTTCCTCAGTGGCGGTTTCGGGGCAAAACGTCTGACTTGAGTTCTCACACATCTCCCTGCGGGGCCATGGCTTCGATGGCCGGAGCGAAGGCGCGGCGAGCGCCGCGCGTCCCTGGTTTTGTGGTGCCGGCGCTGTGGGGGCAGAGGATGTGTCTTCGAGCGTGGTCCGGAAAGCCGGTACAGACTCCGTTTTTCGCGCCGGACGGTTCGGTGAGATTCGGGGTTGTGGCGCGAAAAGCGGCTCAGTCCCGGTTTTCCTCGGTGGCGGTTTCGGAGTGCGGAAAAAGTGAAGATATTTTTGTTTTGCGTAAGTGGCTGATTGCTCGTGGTTTGCCGGGAATTGCCGCTTTGGACCGCGGATTTTTGCCGGTGATTTTTTCTGTCCTCGTGGTATCCGGAGGCGTGAGAGATTGCTGGCTGCCGCCGCGAAAATTGCCTCGGCGAGCGGCGGAGCGGGTTCCCGATGCGGCGGAGTTTGCGCGAGTGCGCCTCGGGTTTGAGCCGGATGAGAAACAGGCCGAGGTGCTGCGCTCGGAGGCGAAGCGCGGGATTCTGAATTGCTCGCGGCAGTGGGGGAAGTCGACCGTGGCGGCGGCGAAGGCGGTGCATCGCGCGTATACGCGGGCGGGGTGCCTGGTGCTGGTGGCGAGTCCGGGCGAGCGGCAGTCGGCGGAGTTTTTGAGAAAAGCCGGAGCGATGGTGCAGAGGCTGGGGATTGAGCCTCGCGGCGACGGGGATAACCCGGTTTCGCTGCTGTTTCCGAACGGGTCGCGGATTGTGGGGCTGCCGGGAACGGAAGCGACGGTGCGCGGGTTCTCGGCGGTGTCGATGCTGGTGATCGATGAGGCTTCGCGGGTGGAGGACGCGCTGTACAAGGCGCTGCGGCCGATGCTGGCGGTGGGCGATGGGGATCTGTGGCTGATGAGCACGCCGTGCGGGAAGCGCGGGTTTTTTTATGAGATCTGGCAGCACGAGGACGGGTGGGAGAAGGTGTCGGTGCCGGCGACCGAGTGTCCGCGGATCCGGGCGGAGTTTCTGGAGGAGGAGCGCGGGGCGATGGGGCGGCAGTGGTTCGAGCAGGAGTATCTGTGCTGCTTTGTGGATAACGGGGCGGGGTTGTTTGACCGGGATTTGATTGAGGCGGCGGTGGATGAGGGGGTGGAGGGGTTGCGGGTGTAGCGGGGGGCCACGCCTGAAGGCGGGCGTACATGGGGCTGGTTGCAACAGACCACGGAAAATGGGGACAGACAGCGGGATGGCGCCTTCGTCGTCGCGCGGGAGGATGAAAATGGGCGCGGTGGCGCGGCGCTGGCCGCGTTGCGTTGCTGAGACAGCCTGGGCAGCCTTGAATTCTTCGATCGAGGCGTGCGGCTGGAGGGACAGACAGCCTTTTCCGCGACGACCGTTTCGTTGATTTCGAGTGACTTGCGTGGCGCGGAAAAGGTGTCTGTCCCTGGGTGGCCGGTGCGCTGCGAGTGCAGCGAGTGAGGCTATTTACAAGAGAGAGAGAGACAGCCTTTTTCCGCCAACGTGCGTCAATTTTCCGGCGACTAGAAGACCGATATGTTTTATATGGGATTGGATCTGGGGCAGCGGCGGGATCATTCGGCTATTGCCGTGGTGGAGCGGTCCGAGGCGTTGCCGCCGTGGCAGGGGCTTGCTCCGAGGGAGTTGCGGCTGCGACTTGTGGAGCGGGTGCCGCTCGGCACGCCTTATCCGGCAGTGGTGGAGCGGGTGAAGGCGATCGCGACGAGTGCACGGGTGAAGGGCGATCTGCGGCTCGCGGTGGATGCCACCGGAGTGGGGGCGCCGGTGGTGGATCTGCTGCGCACGGCGCGGCTCGGGTTCGAGGTGACGGCGGTCACGATGACCGGCGGGGAACGGGCGACGAACGCGGGCAGCCGGTGGAATGTGCCGAAGCGCGATCTGATGGCCGGGGTGCAGGTGCTGCTGGAGCGCGGCGAGCTCAGAATCGCGCGGGGGATGAGGGATACTCCGGCGCTGATCCGGGAGCTGATGGATGTGCGGGCCTCGACACGCAGCGCCGAGGGCGGAGGCGAGCACGACGACCTGGTGGTTGCGGTGGCGCTGGCGTGCTGGCGCGCGAAATGGACGAGGAATCAGGTCGGGCAGAACGGGTGGTACTGAGCGAGCTTCGGGCGGCTGTCAGTTCGAATCGCCGCCCGAGAAATCGTCTCCGCCCGAAAAATCGTCGCCCCGGTCGTCTTCGATGTCCTGGCTGACGTCCTGATCGTAATCGTCCGCGGCCTGGGCAAAGCGGGATTCGCCGGCGCCCTGATCCCCGTAATAGTTGTTGACGATGGTCTCGCCGCCCGGCATGATGCCGCCGCCTTCGAAGAACCCGCCGCGGCGGCCGCCGAAGATGGAGGCGAGCGCATCGAATGCGACCTCGCCCGCCAGAACCCCCGCCGCCGTCTGGGCCGCGTTGTGGAAAAAACCGGAAAATCCGCCGCGCTGCGGAGGGGCTTCATAAACCGGCTGCGCGTAAGCCGACTGCGCATACCCCGCGGGCTGGCCGGGCAGAAAGCTCTGCTGCGGCGCCTGCACGGCCTGTTCCATCTGCTGGATGCGGGCGTTCGCCTGGTCAAGCGCCATCTGCTGCAGCAGGACGGTCTGGGTGAGGATATAGAGCGCATCCGGCCGGGCGCCGACGGTGCGGCGGATATAATCGTCGGCTTCGGGGTCGATGTGCGGGGCCGGCGCGGTGCGGATCCGTTCCGCCAGTCCGGCGATCATCTGCTGTTCCTGCTGGTTCATGCTGCCTCCCGACCAATTATGACGCGGAGCGCGGGCTGCAACCCGCATCCCCCCTCTTTCGTCTGCGTTATAATCAAGGATAAAATTGCCGAGGGACGCAATATCTATGAACGTTAAGGGGTCGGCGAGTTTTTGGGTTTCTTCTCTGGGGCTGGCGGTACTGATAGCCCTGCCCGCCATCTCGCAGAACAACTCTTCCTCCTCTTCCTCCGGACAGAAGCGCGACACCGTCGCCAAGCCGCTGACCGAGAAGGAACGCAGGAAGAAGGAAGCCGAGCTGAAGAAGGAACTCGAAACGCCGTGGAAGAAGTGGCTCAACGAGGACGTGACCTACATCATCACGGACGAAGAGCGCAAGGCTTTCAAGGCCCTCAATACCGACGAAGAGCGGGAGCAGTTCGTCGAACAGTTCTGGCTGCGCCGCGACCCCAGTCCGGATACGGAAGAGAACGAATACAAGGAAGAGCACTACCGCCGCATCGCTTACGCGAACGAGCACTTCGCCTCCGGCATTCCGGGCTGGAAGACGGACCGCGGCCGCATCTACATCGTCTACGGTCCGCCGGATGAAATCGACTCGCATCCCTCGGGCGGCAGCTACGAGCGCCCCATGGCGGAAGGCGGCGGCACCACGTCGACCTATCCCTTCGAAGACTGGCGCTACCGCTACATCGAAGGTCTCGGCAACGACATCAATATCGAATTCGTCGACCCGACCATGTCCGGCGAGTACCACATGACGATGGACCCGTCGGAAAAGGACGCCCTGCTCTATGTGCCCGGCGCCGGCCTCACGCTCGCCGAACAGATGGGTATGGCCGACAAGGCGCAGCGCTTCCAGAACACCGACGGCACGCACCTCGGCCAGTCGATCATGGGCGGGCTGCCGGTCAGCTATCAGGAATTCGAGCGCATCAATCAGTTCGCCAAACTGCAGGCGCCGCCGCCGATCAAGTTCAAGGATCTGGAAGCGGCGGTCTCGACGCGCATCACTTACAACATCCTGCCGATGGCCGTGCGCGTCGATTATGTGCGGGTCACCGAATCGAGCGTGATGGCGAACATCAGCGTGCAGTTCGACAACAAGGATCTCGGCTTCCAGCTGAAGGACGGCGTCGACAAGTCCATCGTCAATCTCTTCGGCCGCATCACCAACATGACGCGCAAGCCGATCACCACCTTCGAGAAGCCGCTCGAAATCGATGCGCCGCCCGATCTGCTGCAGAAATCGGCCACGCTCAAATCGGTCTACCAGCAGTCGGTGCCTCTCGCCCCCGGCCGTTACCGGCTGAACATCGTCGCCAAGGACACGGTCTCGGGCAACATGAACAACTACGAAGTGGCGCTCGACGTTCCGCACTTTGAAGAAGAGAAGCTGGCTTCGAGCAGCCTGATCCTCGCCGACACCATCGAACGCCTGCCCACGAAGAGCATCGGCGGCGGCATGTTCGCCATCGGCGACACCAAAGTCCGCCCGCGCGTGGGCGGCCGCTTCACCAACGAAGAGCGGCTCGGCATTTACATGCAGGTCTACAATTTCGCCGAGGACCAGAAGACGAAGAAGCCCGCGGGCGAAATCTCCTACGAGATCGTGAAGACCGGCACGACCGACAAGGTTCTCGACTTCAGCGAAGACCTCGCGAAGATTCCCAACGCGTCATCGAGCCAGGTGACGATCGAAAAACTGTTGTCGCTCAAGACCCTGCCCGCCGGAACCTACACCCTCAAGGTGAAGGCGACGGACAAGACGGCAAACCAGACCACCGAACAGCAAACGACTTTCACGGTCGGCCCGACGTTGTAAGCGTCACGAAAGGGGTAATGAAAGGAAGGGGAACCAGCAGCGCGATCCGGACGCCGCTCGCAGCCTTCTGCCTGGCGGCCGTTCTCTTCGTGTCTCCCGCGCCGGCCGCTCCCATCGTTCATTTCACCGGAGCGCTGGGCGGCCTCGTCACCGACTCCGCCGGCAAGCCGCAGGCTGACGCCGTCGTTCTCCTTTTCAACCGCCAGAACCGTCTGCTGCAGAAATCCGCCACGGACGCGCTCGGCTCGTTCACGTTCGCGGATCTGCTGCCGGACCTTTATTCGGTTCAGGTTTCCGTCGCGACGTTCGTCCCGGCCATGCGCGAGAACATCGCGATCAGGCCGGGCATGCGCAGCCTGCTGGCCGTCAGCCTTTCGAAAGTCTTCAGCTCGATTCAGCTCGTTTCCACCAGTCCCCTGCCCGGCGGTCTGATGACCGACAGCTGGAAGTGGACCATCCGCACCAACGATGCGCTCCGCCCCGTGCTGCGCTTCCTGCCGCAGGCTCCCGGCGGCCCGGAGGAAGAAACCCGCGCTTCGGTCTTCTCGGATTCGAAAGGCCTGATCCGCATTTCCGCGGCCGACGGCGTGGATCTCTCGAATTCCGGCGTTTCCGACCTCGGGACCCAGTTCGCTTTCGCGACTTCCGTCAACGGCGGCAACCATATCGAGGTCGCCGGCGGCGTGGGCTACGCGACGGCTTCCGGCGCGCCCTCCGCCGCCATCCGGACCAGCTACAGCCGCGATATGTCGAGTGGCGCGAGCCCCGTGGTCTCGCTCACCATGCGCCAGTTCTACATGCCCGCGCGCGTGGGTCAGGCCATGGCGGGAAGCCCGAACGATGCCAATATCCCGATGCTGCGCACGCTCGGCATCAACTTCGCGGACAAGAAGGAGATCGCCGACGGCCTGACGATGGAGTACGGCTTTGAAACCGACAGCGTACTCTACGTCAATCATCAGGAGTACTTCAGCCCGTTCGCCAAACTCACCCACGATCTGCCGCGCGGCAAAGTCGATTTCACCTGGACCTCGGGCAACGCGCGCCCCGAACTCGGCATGAGCGCCACCGATTCGAATGGCGATCTGCAGCGTGACCTGAACTCGCTCGCCGCCCTGCCGGTGGTCACGCTCGCCAGCAGCAAGGTCCGGGTGCAGCGCGGAACGGATTACGAGAGCGGCGTCTCCGAGCGCTTCGGTTCGCGCGAGTACCGCGTTTCGGCTTATTACGATGACGTCTCGAACACGGCCCTGACCATCGCTTCGCCTTCGATGGACCTCTTCCCCGGCGATCTGGTGCCGGACATGATGTCGAACGCCGCCATGTTCAACGCCGGCCGCTTCCAGACCTCCGGCATCAACGCCTCGGTCACGCAGGATCTGGGACAGAACTATCAGGTGATGGTGATCTACGGCTCGCAGGGCGTCCTGACCGCGCGTTCCGACGAGATTTCCGGAACTTCGGCCGACGATCTGCGTAAGCTTCTCGAGACAGGGCACCGCGAAGCGCTCACGCTGCGCGCCACCGGAACCATCCGATGCACCGGCACGCGTTTCATCACGAGCTACGAATGGACGGACTACCGCTCCATGCTGCCGGGACCGGTCTTCCTCACGCAGCCGGCGCGGCCCGAACCCGGTCTCAACGTCGTGGTGCGCCAGCCGATTCCGGCCCTGCGCGGAGCGCCGTGGCGCATGGAAGCTTCCGCCGAGCTTCGCAATCTTCTCGCCCAGGGCTATCTCCCGCTGTCCATGCCGGGAGCGCAGCAGCTGCTGCTGGTCAACACGCCGCGCAGCGTTCGCGGCGGGCTGGCATTCATTTTCTGAAAACGATGGAGTTTCCTTTGACGAAACGAACTCTTGCTGTCTTCACCGGCTTAACGCCGTTCCTGTGCCTTTTCGCACCGCTTCAGGCCGCCACTCTGCCGGAGGTGACCTTCAACAAGCAGATCGCGCCGATCATCTACAACAACTGCTCGTCCTGCCATCGCCCCGGCGAAGCGGCGCCGTTCTCGCTGCTTTCCTATCAGGATGTCGCCAAACGCGGCAAGCTGATCGCGAAGGTCACCCAGTCGCGCTACATGCCGCCCTGGAAGGCCGAGAAGACTTCGTTCGAGTTCAAGGATGAACGCATCCTCAAGGACAGCGACATCGCTCTGATCGACGCCTGGGTCAAAGCCGGCATGCCGGAAGGCAATCCCGCCGACGCGCCGGCCGCGCCGAAGTTCGCCTCCGGCTGGCAGCTCGGCGAGCCCGATATGGTGATTGAAGTCCCGGTGGCCTACAAGGTCCCGGCCGATGGCCCCGATATCTACCGCAACATCGCGGTGCCGCTCAACCTGACCGAAGACAAATGGCTCACCGCGATCGACATGAAGCCGACCGCGCGTTCGGTGGTGCACCACGTTCTCTATTTCGGCGACCCGAGCGGCAAGTCCCACCTGAAGCAGGAAGGCGACCAGATCGGGTTCAGCGGCATCATCCCCGGCTTCAACGCCGTCGGTCTCGGCGGATGGGCGCTCGGCGCGCAGCCGCACCTGCTGCCCGAAGGCCTCGCCCTCAAGGTGAAAGCCGGCACGGACTTCATCGTCCAGTATCACTTCCATCCGGATGGCAAAGTCGAAACCGAAAAGGCCACCATCGGCCTCTACTTCGCCAGACAGGCGCCCACCCGCACCATCAGCGGCATCCAGCTTCCGCCGAGCTTCGGCGTCTTCTCCGGCCTCAACATCCCGCCGGGCGAGAAGGATTATGTGGTGAAGGACTCCTTCACCCTTCCGGTCGATTACGACGCCATCTCGGTGGGCGCGCATGCGCAT
>DASPQQ010000107.1:0-2264 GCA_035624885.1 Bryobacteraceae bacterium
TGATACTGCGACAGCACTTCCTGGCTCAGCAGCGGGTGCGTTTCCCGATGCCCCAGATATCCCGGAGGCGAGCCGATGAGTTTCGCGATCTCGTGGCTGTGCTGGAACTCGGCGCAGTCGATCTTGATCACCGCGCGCGCATCGCCCACCAGCGACTGTGCCGTGGCTTCGACGAGCCGCGTCTTGCCGGTGCCGGTCGGCCCGAGGAAGAGGAGGTTCCCGATGGGGCGTCCCGGGCTGTTCATTCCCGCCAGCCAGGTCTGGTAAACGTTGACAATCTGATCGACCGCTTCCTGCTGGCCAACCACCATTCTCTGCAGATCGCTGCGAAGTCTGTCAGCTTCGCTCCCGGTCTTACCCGGATCCAGTCTCTTCTTCGTTAAAGAAACCACGGCAAGCCTCCCTCTATCTGCGTGGGGGCCGGGAGGGGCGAATTTCAACGCGGCTGACCGTCGTCCTGCGCGGCATGTTGAGCAGCGTGACCACAACCTGAGCGATATCCTGCGGGGCAATCCTTCCGCCGAAATCGCCGCTTTCTCCGGCGGGCGTCCTGCCGCCGAACTCCGTGTCCACGCTGCCGGGCGCCACAATCGACACCCGCACGCCGTCATTCCGGTGGTCGTGCATCATGGCTTCCGAGAAACCATTGAGGCCAAACTTCGACGCGTTGTAACCAGCGCCACCGGCGAAAGCATTGCTTCCGGCAAGTGAGCTGATGTTAATCACGTCCCCACCTCCACACGTTTGAAATATCGGCAGGACTTCGTGGCAGCAATAGTAAGCAGCAGAAAGATTTAGCGCGATCATGCGGTCCCATTCCGCGGGTTCCAGATTGGCAACGCTGGCGAACACGCCCGCGCCGGCGCAGTTGACGAGAATGTTGATTTCGCGGAACTTTTCACGCACCGCCGCAACCAGGGCAACGACCTCGTCTCTTTTCGAAACGTCCGTTACCATTCCGAAAATGTCACCCTTCGCACAGAGTGCCTGGACGGCGCCGTCAACCGTCTCCTGATGACGCCCGCAGATCGCAACGCGCGCGCCGTCTTCGAGGAGACGTTCGGCTATGGCGCGGCCGATGCCACGCGTGCCTCCGGTGACCAGAGCGGCTTTACCGCGAATTGCATTGTGAGTACTTTTATCCATGCCGTACCATTGAAGCAGAATGCCCGAGGACGCCACAGCCGACCCGACCTGGCGTGAAATCATCAGCAAACATCAAGCCGCCATGGTGGACGATTTGTCCATGCGGCTGGCCGCGGATATCAGCGATGCGGTCAACTCCGCGCTGGCGGCCGAACGGTCCCAGGCCAGCCGGCAGATCGCGCGTGCCTGCGATGAAGCGCGGCGGGCCCATTCGGAATCGCTCAATCAGGCGCTGCGCCGGCTGCGCTCGGCTGCCTCGCAGGAGAAGACCCTCGAATTGCTGCGCGAGAGCTCGGCGCCTTACGCCGAGCGCTCGGCCGTGCTGGTGTTCGACGAAGCACGCGCCCATGCCATCGGGGGCGGGGAACTGGCATTCGAACTCTCGGAAGCGCCGGCCATCCTCTCGGCCATCGAGACGCGCGAACCTCTGGTGACGGTGGCCTCAGCCGAGCAGATTTCACCGGCCCTCGCCTCCGCGCTTGCCCCGGACCGCGACGACGACGGCGCGAGGAAGGCCTGGCTCTTTCCTCTGATCTCGCGCGGCGCCGCGGCGGCCGTCGTGGTGGTTGCCGGCCGCGTCGATCCCTCACCCGTCGAGTTGTTGTGCGAAGCCGCGGCGATGCGGCTCGAATCGTTTCTGGCCCCGGCGGCTGCCCCGGCGAAGCGCGTCGAAGAGCTTGCCTGGGACGATCTTTCTCCCGAAGACCAGCGTCTCCATCTGCAGGCGCAACGCATGGCGCGCGTCCGCGTGGCGGAGATCCGGCTTTACGAAGAGGATGCGCTGCGGCGCGGCATCGCCGCTTCGAACATCTATGAGCCGCTGCAAACGAAGATCGATGCCGCCCGCCGGGAATTTCTCCAGTCGTTCCTGTCCAGATCGGCCACGATGGTCGACTATCTGCACCTGGAAATCCTGCGCTCGCTGGCCAAAGACGACGCGAAACTGCTGGGCGCAACTTATCCGGGACCAATGGTTTAGAACATTTCTCAGTTGATGACTACCGGCTGAAAGCCGGTAGAATCCTTTGGCGACTGAAAGTCGCATTGCGGCTGAAGCCGCCTGAAGGCGCCCGGCTCCCACGCCGGCTCAAGGCTTGGTGGGCGCGGTAATCTTGAAC
>DASPQQ010000108.1:0-9175 GCA_035624885.1 Bryobacteraceae bacterium
CAAGCTCCAGGACGGCGGCAGCGATCCGCTGATCGCGGACCGCGGCAAGACTTCGGATACGCGCTTCGAGCAGCGCAGTCTCGGTGCGCAGGAGGTCCGTCACATTCGCCAGGCCGGCCTCATACCGGTTCTGTGTGATTCGGAGGCTTTCTTCGGCTTCGGCGACGGAGGCGCGGGAGACTTCGATGCGCTCGCTTGCGGCCTGAAGGCCGGCGGCAGCGCGGCGAACCTCCAGGCGAATGGCGGAATCGGCGCGGGCCGCGTCGGCAGCGCTGCGGGTGACGGAGGCGCGCGTTTCTTCGATGCGAGCCTTGTCGGCAAATCCGTTAAACAGGTTCCATTCGAGCCCTGCGGAAACCAGCCAGTTCGCGCCGCCCCGGTCGTAGAAACGCTGCCGGTCGGCCTCGAAAGCGCCGTGAATGCTCACTTCCGGCAGGAGTTTGCTCCGCGCGTCGGCGGCCTGCGTTTCGGCGAGAGACGTCATGAGCTTTGCCTGGCGGGCTTCGGGGCGCTGTTCGATGGCGGTGGTTTCCCGCCCCGATGACGCCTGATCGGGCTGCGCTGCCGCGGCCAGCGGCGTGGTGAGCTGGTGCGGCGTATCGAGGGGAAGGCCGAGCGCGTCGTTGAGTGCCGCGCGCGCGACTTCCGCGTCAGCCTGACGGCGAATCTGCTGCTCGCGGACATCGGCGAGGTGAACGCGGATGGAGAGCACGTCGGCATCCGTCGCCATGCCGGCGTCACGCAGGGACTGGGCGCGGTCGAGGTCGGCCTGGGCCGACTGAAGCGCCTGGGCGGTGGCGGCCGCTTGCTCCCCGGTCACGACTGCGTCGTAGTAGGCGCGGATCACGGCGGCGATGACGTCCATCTGCGCGCGGCGCGCGTCTTCGGCGCTCAGCTCGCGGCCAAGTTCGGCGGAATGGATCGCACGGCTTGTGCGCCCGCCGTTGTAGAGGACCTGATCGGCCGAGACCAGCGAGCGGAAATTATTGAGGAAATCCGGGCGGTTGAGCGGGCCGAGCTGAAAGTCGCCTTCGGTGAACTGGTGCTGGGAGAGCAGAGAGCCGAAAACGAAGACCGGATTGTCGCTGCGCGTCCAGGACTCGGAGTAGGAAACGCGGGGCATGAGCCCGGCCCTCGCCTCGTCGATGCGGGCTTTCGCCGCTCCCGTAGCAGCCGAGGCGGCTTCAAGCGATTTGTTGCGCGACAGCGCCAGACGGACAGCGTCGGCCATGGACATGGCTTCCTGCGCGGCGGCATGGCAGACGGCCAGCAAAACAAAGGCAGCAGCTTTTTTCATGGCTTCCAGTCGGTCTTCATCTCCTCCACTTGGAGGATGCAGCCGGGACGCATCCGTGACAGAAAATTCGCTTGTCACATCCGGCATCCGGCTGCATCACTGTCCGTAGCGAGCGCGCTCGTCGCTAGAATCAGAGGCGATGGAACGCTCAGGCCGGGAATACGAAGCCGAGCTGGCGCGCGGGCTCATGGCTGGAGAAGCGGGCGCGTTCGACCGGTTTGTCGGCTATTTCGGCGGCAAGATCTTTCATTACAGCCGCCTGATGTGCGGGCACCGTGAGGACGCCGAGGAGGTGGCGCAGGAAACGTTGCTGAAAGTATTCGAGAGTGCGGAGCAGTTGCGCGAGCCCGAGAGAGTCAAGTCCTGGATTTTCCGCATCGCGCGCAACGAGTGTCTCATGAAGCGAAGAAAGAGCGTATTCGCCCCGGTGCACGAGCTTTCGCTGGATGAGCTCATGCCAGCCCGCACGGGCGATGGCGATGAGATGCGCATGGAAATTGCCGACTGGAGGTCGTTGCCGGATGCGCGGACGCTGCAGTCGGAAATGCGGCAGCAACTGGAAGCGGCCATCCGGGCGCTGCCGGAGGCTTACCGCTCCGTGCTGCTGCTGAGAGATGTCGAAGAACTGTCGACGGAGGAGACCGGGCAGATTCTCGATCTCACGGGCGACGTGGTCCGGACCAGGCTGCATCGGGCGCGCCTCGCCGTTCGCAGAAGCCTCGATGCATATCTGCGCGGCGCCAGTGAAACGGCAGGGAGAAGCAATGGGTAATCGTCATCAGCACAGTGAAGCCTGCGCCGAGGTATTCGCACAGCTTTCGCGCTATATCGATCTCGACCTCCCGCCGGAAACCTGCCGTGAGATTGAGGCGCATATCGCCGGCTGCGAACCGTGCGTCGAGTTCACGGAGAGCCTCCGCAAAACGGTGGAACTCTGCCGGAACTACGCGCCCGAAGAGCTTCCGGATCCGATCAGCCAGGAGGCTCGCAAACGGCTGGCGAGAGCGTACGAAAGGTTGCTGGCGGCGAGAAAGGCAGATGCGGCAAGCCGCCGGTCTCCTTCTGACCTGTAAGATAGGGCGTAGATGGTGAATGAGGAGCGGTTCCGCACCGCCGTTGCAGAGATTCTTTCCGTCGACCCCGCCGAACTGACGCCCGATACCCGACTCGAATCGCTGGAATCCTACGACTCCGTCGCTGCCTTATCCCTCATGGTCTGTCTCTCCGATTTCACCAGCCAGGAGTTCAGTTTTGCGCATATCCGCGATGTGAGCACCTACGGCGATCTGCTCAAGCTGGCCGCGGCATGAAGTCCAACCCGAGCCAGACCACTTCGATTCTCGGCATCTGCGCCGTTCTCCCGCAGCGTTTGCTGACAAATTCCGAACTGGAAGAACGATTCGGGACCGAAGAAATCGAGTCGATCACGAAAATAGCCGGGATCCGCGGCCGGAGAGTGGCCGGGCCGGGCCAATGCGCTTCCGATCTGGCTCTGACTGCCGCGGAGCGTCTTCTCACCGCAAAGAACATCGACCGCTCGCGGATCGATCTGCTTCTGTTCGTCTCCCAGAGCTCGGATTACCGCATTCCTCCCACCGCCGCGATCCTGCAGGCGAAACTCGGCCTGCCGGAGCAATGCGCCGCATTCGACATCAATCAGGCCTGCAGCGCCTACCCGTACGCGCTGAGCGTCGCCCATTCGATGATCGTCTCCGGCGTCGTGAAGAACGCGCTCGTCCTCAATGCCGACACGCTGACGGCTCTGATTCATCCACTCGATCGCGCTCTGGTGGCGCTGCACGGCGATGGAGCCTGCGCGACGCTGCTGGGTCCATCGGCAAACGGTGGATTTGAAACTTTCTCGCTCGGGACCGACGGCACGCGCGCAGGTCATCTCCTGGTCCCTGCCGGCGCGTCGAGGCGGCCGTCTTCGGAAGAAACGCGCCGCGTCGAAACCGACAAGTACGGCAACTCCCGGTCCGCCGAAAACCTTTATATGGATGGCGCTGCCATCTTCCATTTCTCTCTGTTCAAAGTGCCAAAAGCGATCCGGCATGCGCTCGAAGGCGCGGGCATGTCGCTCGGCGATATCGATCTCGTGATCCTCCACCAGGCCAACCGGACGATGATGGAAATGATCTACAAGTCCCTGAAGGTGCCGGCCGAAAAACAGTTCTTCTGCCTCGAATCCATGGGCAACTGCAGCGGACCCTCCGCCGCCGTCGCGCTTTTCGAAGCCTGGCGGCTTGGGCGGATTCGCCCCGGTTCCCGCACGCTCGTGTGCTCTTTTGGCGCCGGACTCTCGTGGGGAACGGCCGTCATTCGCTGGCCGGAAGACAGCTCGCCGCTGGTCGATCTCGACCCCGTCCTCAGGGAAGGAGAACTCCTCAGTGCCGCGCTTTAGCGACCGCATTGCGCTGGTCACCGGCGCTTCTTCCGGCATCGGAAACGCGACCGCGGAACGGATGGCTGCCGAAGGCGCCCGAATCATCGCGGTGGGCCGGAACGAGGAGCGGCTTCGCTCCGCCGCAGCCGCGTGGCAGAGACCCGGCGAGCATGTGGTGATACCGGCCGATGTCAGCACCGAAAACGGCGTGAACGCCCTCTTCGCGGCAATCCGCTCTCAGGGCCTCCATGCCGATATCGCGGTCTTCGCGGCCGGCCGTCATCTGATCCGCCCGCTCGCCATGACGAAAACGCAGCAGCTGGAAGAAATGATGCGCGGCAATCTCTTCTCCACACTTCTATGCACGCGCGAATTCGCCCGGCTGCCGGGAGGCGAAGCTCGCGCCGTCGTATGGGTATCTTCCGCGGCGGCCCTGATCGGCAACACCGGAGAGATCGCTTACGCGGCGGCGAAGGGCGCGCTGATCTCCGCATGCCGCGCGGCTGCGGCCGAGTACGCCGCGAAATTCCGGGTCAACTGCGTCGCTCCGGGCGTGGTGGAAACACCGATGTCGGCTGCATGGATCGGCCGCCTCACTCCCGAGCAGCGCGCGGCCGTTGAGAGCCGGCATCTGCTCGGATTCGGCCGCCCGGAAGACGTGGCTGCGGCCATCGCGTTTCTGGCTTCGCGGGAGTCCCGCTGGATCACCGGCGTCTGCCTGCCGGTGGATGGCGGGCTGATCGCGCATTGAAAAGGAGTCTGACGGATGGAATCACTGCTGATCGTCGGCGCGGGAGGTCTCGGCGCGGAAGCTCTCTGGGCTGCCCATGAGCGCGGCCTCTGGCAGGTCGAAGGGTTCGTGGACGACAACCCCGCGCTCGGTCCCCGCTATGCCGGGCTCCCGATTCTCGGAGGAGTCAGTCATGTGCTCGAATCCCGGGCCGCCGGCCGGTTTCACTGCGCGATCGGCAAGAACTCCACCCGGAAGCGCATTGCCGAGCAGTTCCTCGAACGGGGATGGAAGCTCGTCACGCTGGTCCATCCTTCAGTGATTCAGGCGCCCGGCGTCACGATCGGCGATGGCACGTACGTGGGGCCGGGAAGCATCCTCTGTCCCAACGCTGTCATCGGCGCGGGCGTGATCATCAACTGTCACGTCAGCCTGGGGCACGACAGCCTCACCGGCGATTTCTCCCAGCTTTGTCCCGGCTCACGTATCAGCGGCGGTTGCAGGATTGGCGAGCTGGCGTTCATCGGGTCAAACGCTTCTCTTGTTCAGGGCGTGCATGTCGGCGCCAACACGACGGTCGGAGCCAATTCGCTCGTCGTGGGAAATGTCGGCGACAACTGCACCGTGATCGGCGTGCCCGCGCGCCGCATGCGATAAATCCGGCTCTGATCCGGCGATTTCCCTTCCCGGATCAAGTGCGTCGTCTGCGGCGACAAGTCGTCGCTCGCCTGCTTTGGCGCCGGCGACCTGCGCTGTAAAGAGCGCGAACGTTTCGGATAATCGCGTCGCCGACGCTATTGTCCGGCTCCTGCCGGTACCGGGGCGGCGACTGGAGCGGGCGCCGGGGCAGCCGGTTTGCGGCCTTTTGCTCTGGCCCTTGCGGCCGGGCGCTTCGCCGCGGCTCGCTTCGCAACCCGCTTCACGGCTTTCTTCACCGCCTTTACCGGTCTCGGTGCGGGCCGGGCAGGAGGGGGCGCCGCAAAGAATTCCTTGGCCGCTGCTATGGAAGCTCCGGCCGCGCGAATCAGCAGGCGGACGTTCTTCTCGACACCCTTTTCAATCACGGAACATTCATCGAGAACATCCGACAGCAGGCTCTCGACTTTCGTCAGCAGGGTCACTGCCTTCGCGGGCTTCTTCTTTTTCGCTTTCATGAGATTTCTCCTGTGCGGCATCCGCGGCAAACGGATGAGCGCCGTTTATACCGACCGCAATGCGCGCCGGGTGCGCGCTCCCTTTCTCTCGGGCAGAACCATGGCGACAAGTTCCTCCGCGAGTGCGTACACCTGCCGGAAACTCCGGCTGAAAAATTTCTTCACCTCGGGCCGGTCAAAGATGTTCTCTTTCAGGACAATACTAACCTGAATCAGCAGGTAGATCACATCCATCGCCTCTTCGAGAGCCCGCGCCCTCTTTTTCTTCGCGAAGCGGGACGCAATCCCCATGAGAAGCATGACGATGCCCGCGACATTCTCGACTCGGGCCACTTCCTTTCCCGGTTTCCGGCGCCGGGCCCGCGCGACGGCTCGCCTCACCTCGGGATCGCGGCTCAGGTCCGCGACCAGATCCGCGAAGTTCTCACGGCGCTTCATGCGGCCTCCTTGTACTGCATCAATGCCTGAATCCGGCTGA
Source organism: Bryobacteraceae bacterium (assembly GCA_035624885.1). Classification (GTDB taxonomy): domain Bacteria; phylum Acidobacteriota; class Terriglobia; order Bryobacterales; family Bryobacteraceae; genus BOG-234. The sequence continues at coordinate 6,046 of DASPQQ010000108.1, forward strand.
CGAAAGCCCTGGGCGGGTCCTTGTAGATCTCGCGGCCGAGGGCGAAGGCCTGGCGTTCGAGGTCGGCGCGATGCCGGTCGATCACGGCGAAAACGTTTTTCAGAATGTGATGGCCGCCATACGGCAACGGATCGGCGGCGAGCGTTTCGCGAAGAACGGCCAGATCGTGATCTTCGCCGAGCAGCGTCGCCAGCTGGTGGGTGCGCGCCACCAGTTCCCTCTCCGGCTCCGGCCACGCGGCCTCGAGAAGCTGCAGCTCGTAACGGAGATATTTGGTCTGCTTGCGCCACTCGTGGAGATTCGCCACCGTGGGGCTTTCGGCCGCCAGCGCCAGCGCGCGGTGTCCCTGGCGATACACGCGGCGCAGACCGCTCTCGACCGCGGCCCAGCCGTTGCGCCGCAGCCCCCACTGCGGGAGTCTCGCAAGCGCGCGCCGCGCGGCCTCCTCCACTTTCGCGAAGGCTTGCCCCTCCTCGAGCACGCGGCACCGTACTTCCGCCTGGTTCGCGATCAGAGCGAGGCGGATTTTGCGGAAGGCGGCCGGCCCGGTCGCCCGCACCAGTTCCTGCCTGAGCTTCTCCGCCGTCTCCACCAGAACCGCGGCGTCCCGAACCTGTGTGAGCGGCCGCGCCGCGTCGCGAAACCAGAAGTTCTCTTCCCGGTAGAAATCGTCGCCGAGTTCCTCCCGCGCCATGCGCAGAGCCGACCGTACTCTCTTGAAGCACTTGCGGACCTCGAAGATGGCTGCGTTCTCCACCGTCTCCTGCGCCGGCGGCTGTCTTGCGGCAGCCCCTTCCTTTGCCCCGCCAAGGTGCCGGATTGCCTTCTCGATCTGGCTCTTCACGTTGCGCATGATGCCCGCGCTTGCCGGCTCATTTGGTTTCAGCTCAAATGCCATGTCACAACTCCATTCCCCGCCGCGACGCGGAGGGTTCGCCCGCAGCCGCGCTCATAGAGCGAAACAGCCGCCGCTCCGAACAGAATCAGCAGGACTATCGCCACGGTGCCCTGTCTTCTGCTAAAGATCGACTTCTTCACGAGACCCGCCGGCCCGGCCTCGTAGAGCGAGTCAAACCGCACAGCCGCACGTTCGAGCGCAACATTTGTCACCGGCCCGTGCACCTTGAGTCCGGCCAGTTCCCGAACGCTTCGCGCCCACGAGTCGCCAGGGGCGGGCAGGTTCATCCGGTGAAGCAGCCTCTTCGCATACGCCTGGTCCTCTGCCGGCAGTCCGCCCCAGGGCACGTTGAAGCGCGGATATTCCCAGGGCTCCAGAATGAAAACCAGCCCGAGGTGAACCGACCGCCCCGACGTGTCCACGCCGGCTACGGCCGTCACCGAAAACAATTGTCTGCCGCCCTCCCAGGGGAACCTTTGCGCAAACAGAATCTCCGGAATCGCCTGCTCTCCGCACCGCTCGATCAGTTCCGTCGGCACGCCGTGCGAAAACCCTTCCGGCCGAAGGCCCGGATCGAGCACGTTCCGGAGCGGGAATACGGCTTCCCCGTCGCTCGCCAGAACGTCGTCCCTCTGCTCCCGATTGGGCAGAATCCACCAGGCCTGCATTCGCTCACCCTGCCTTCCTCCGCCGGCCGGCCGTCGCGTGGAACGCGGAATAGACGGCGCGGAAAACCAGATTGATTGCGGCCGTATAGATCTGTTTGTTCTTCATGGAGATCAGGGTCGCGCCCGTATAGCGCCCCTCGTAGGGATGGAGCAGGCTTCTCACCGTGGTGTCGAGCGCGCTCAATTCCTGCGCCATCTCGTCGGCCAGAGCCTGATAGTCCGTGTGGCTCTCGATCTCCACGTCGACCTTGTTGATCAGGATGTGAACCAGCGCATCCGGTTTGAGATGAGGCATGGCGGTCTGCAGCCAGGCGAGGTCTTCTCCCACGCGCCGGCGTCCGAGGAACCTTTTCTTCGCCAGATCCTCGACCGTCATCATGTAAAACACCACGTCGGCGTCCTTGCAGACCGCGAACCATCCGGACGGCGTGTCACGGTAATCCGTCTCGCCGCCGATGTTCACCACGCCCTTGCACGTGATGTCGACGACCTGGCGGCTTGAAAGCGCGAGTTTCACCGGAAAGGATTTCACTTTCTCGCCGATCGTCGAGTTCGAGTGAACGCGCGGAATCTCCTGGTTCCGCAACCGCGCGAGAAAGCTGTCCTTGCCGCTCGCGGTCGGGCCGATCACCGCGATTTTCTTCCCGGACCACCAGTCGATCGCGCCTTTGACGAGCCGGGCCACATGCTTGCCGGCTTCGGGAATCGAGGCGAGGAGGAGGAATACGCGAAATGTCGTCAAAGCCATCGGCATCATCGGCGGTTCATCCTCCTTTCTCGCCTGCGGCCAGGAGCAATTGCGGGCCCGGTGATTCGGGAATTTCGGGCGCCTCTTTCTCGCCCTCGGCCCGGAGGTGGCGCTCCGGAATTCGGACCAGCGGCCAGGTTCCCACGAGCACTGCAACGAACGTTGTGCCGTTGTTGATGATGGCTGCAAGAGGAGGGCCAATCAGCCCGAGCGCGCCCAGCGCGATGGCAATGGCGTTCGGCACCACGATGATTCCCAGATTCTGCCGGACGCTCAGCAGCGCCCGGTCGGCGATCTGAAAGGCCTTTTCGAGGCGCGCGAGGCCGCCGCTGAGCAACACCACATCGGCAGCTTCCAGCGCCACATCCGTGCTGCCGGCGATGGAAATTCCCACGTCGGCCGCGGCCAGCGCCGGCGCGTCGTTGATTCCGTCGCCGACCATCGCCACCACGTTGCCCGCTTCCTGCAGCCGTCTCACATAGTCGGCCTTCTCATGCGGGAGAAGACCGCCCACCGCCTCGTCGATTCCGACCGTCAGCGCGAGGTTCTTCACCACTTCCGGACTGTCTCCCGAAAGCAGCACGATCCTTCGCCGCCCGTCGGCCTGCATCCTCTTCACGATCGCTTCGCTCTCCCGGCGCGTGCCATCCGAGTAGCACACGAGTCCGACGACCTCGTCATCAACGGCGACGCAAAGGCTCGACCGGCTGGCCTTCTCGAAGGCGGCAAGATGCCTCTTGAACGAAGCACTGAGCTTGAGCTTCTGGCTCTCCATCCAGATCGCCCGGCCGACGCGAACCCGGCGCCCCTCAACCC
>DASPQQ010000109.1:0-4419 GCA_035624885.1 Bryobacteraceae bacterium
GCGCTGCGCCCGCGCCACGGAGCCGCGGCGGCATGAGCGCTTTCGCCTTTGAACGAGTATTCGATCGAAACCAGGCCGCTGCCGCCCGTAGGTCCGATGCCCACACCGAGATTCGCGCCCACGTGGGCGAAGAGGCAGATATCGACGTCCTTGAAAAGACCCGCGCGGACAAAGTGGGCCTTCGTGCCGAGCAGCTCTTCGGCCACACCCGGCCAGATCTTGATCGTGCCCTGCAGATGCTCGCGCTGCATCACGTCCTTGACGGCCAGCGCCGCGAGGATCTGCAGCGGCAAACCGGAATTGTGGCCCTCGCCGTGTCCGGGCGCGCCCTCGATGATCGGATCGTGATACGCGACGCCGGGCTTCTGCGAAGCCTGCGGAATGTCGTCGATATCGGACCCGAGCGCGATCACCGGTTTGCCGGAACCCCACGTGGCGACGAACGCCGTGGGAATTCCCGCGTAGCCGCGCTCCACCTTGAAGCCTTCCTTTTCGAGGACGCCGCTCAGATACTTCGAGGTCTCGAACTCCTGGAAACCGAGTTCGCCGAAGCTGAAGACGCTGTCGACCATCACCTGCGCCTGCTTCTTCATGCTGTCGACCTTGCCCGCAAGATCGGATTTGACGGCAGCTTCTTTTTCGGGAGTCATCTTGTTCTGCGCAGGAGAGAGAGCTGCGCAGGCCAGGGTCAGGAGAGCGAGGGGGGCGATCTTCCGCATATCGGGAGTTTAAAACAATCGGAGAGCGCGCGCGATAGGAACTGTTTATCGCGCGGATTCTGGCTCCATTCAACTCAACTGGCGAAGGCTTGCGGCCGGAATCTGGACCCACAAACCGCTTCGCGCGGTATCCTCGAGCCCGCGCCAGGTTTCGCGGGCCATATCGACGATCAGGCCGCCGCCGAAATCGGCGCGGATCGACTGGGCTTTTGCGGTGGTGCGGAGGAGCTCCGCGCGGATGCCGTTTTCGACGGAGCGCGCCGCCACTTTCAGCTCTTCGGGACGCACGCAGACGGTGATGCGATCGCCGCGGAAACACCCGCGCAGGTGCGGTCCCGCGATCTCCTCGCCGAGCAGGCGCAGGCGGCTCGACTGGCGGCCGGGATCGATGGCCACAACCTCGGCTTCGAAGATGTTGAAGCCGCCGAGAAGCTTCGCCGCGGCGGCCGTGCCGGGATTGGCGAACAACTCCGCGGGTGTTCCGCGATGCACGATGCGGCCGGCGTCGTAGATCAGGACATGGTCGGCCAGCGCGAAGCATTCCTCGGCGTCGTGCGTGACGAGGAAAATCGGCACTTTGAGAGATGCCCGGAGTTCGTGAATCAGGGTATGGAGATCGTCGCGCAGGCTGACGTCCAGGCCGCGCGCAGGCTCGTCGAGCAGGATGACGCGCGGGTCGGCGATGAGGGCGCGGGCGATGGCGGCGCGCTGTTTCTGGCCGCCGGAGAGCTCATGCGGGCAGCGGCCGGCCATGGGCGTCAATTTGAAGCGATCCAGCATTTCGGCGATGCGCCGGTGGCGTTCAAGGCGCGGCACGGCCGCGGCGGCGAAGGCCAGGTTCTCGCGGATCGTCATATTGGGAAACAGCGCCTGGTTCTGGAAGACATAGCCGCAGGCGCGCTTCTGCGGCGGTAAATGGACGCCGGCTCCGGCATCGAAGAGGATGCGGCCGTCGAGCAGAATGCGGCCGGAATCGGGTTTGAGAAAGCCGGCGATGGAATCGAGCGTCAGGGTCTTGCCGGAACCGCTGGGGCCGAAGAGAACGGTCACGCCGGAAGCGGCTTCGAATTCGACTTCAAGAGAGAACTCGGGCGATTCGGGCCCGGCCGGGAGCGTTTTGGAGATCGTGGCCTGGATCATGCGTGTCTTCTCTGCTCCAGCCGGTTGGCGAAGTAGACGATGCCGGCGGTGAGAATCGAAATGACGAGGACGAGCAGGCGGGCGACGAGTGTGTTGCCGGATTCCACGGCGTCGTAGATCGCGATGGCGGCGGTCTGGGTGCGGCCAGGGATGTCGCCGGCGATCATGAGCGTGGCGCCGAAATCGCCCATGGAGCGGGCGAAGGCGAGCGCCGTGGCGGCGGCGATGGGACGCCGGGCGAGCGGGAAGCTGACGCGCCAGAACAGACGCCATTCCGAGGCGCCGAGGCTGCGGGCAGCCCGTTCGTAGGAACGATCCACGTTCTCGAGCGCCGCTCGGGCGGACTTCAGCAGCAACGGCACGGCGTGCAGCGTGGATGCGATGACGGCCGCGCGCCAGGTGAAGACCAGCGGCGAGCCGGTGACGGCTTCCCAGGCGCGGCCGATCCAGCTGGTGCGGCCGATGATGACGAGCAGATAGTAGCCGAGGACGGTGGGCGGCAGGGCGAGCGGCAGGGTCGCGAGGGCGTCGAGGACATCCTTGCCTCGAAACTGGCGGTTGGCCAGCAGCCAGGCGAGCCAGATCCCGATGGCGAGCGAGATGGCAGTCGCGCCGAGAGCGACCTCGAGGCTCAGCCAGAGCGGAAACCAGTCGATTGCCATGCGGAAAGGGTTATCATAACCGTCGTGCTGGCGCGCATCGTCACCCTCATACTGGCCGTGTGTTTCTCGATGCAGGCGGAGACGCGGGCGGTGCTGGTCGGGATTTCGAAATATCAGAAGCTGCCGCAGGATCTTTGGCTCCAGTACGCGGATGCGGATGCGACGGCGCTGAGCAAGCTGCTGGCATTGCCGCAGAGCCAGGTGACGCTGCTCACCAACGAGAAGGCAACCACGGCGGCGATTCGCGACGCCCTGCGCGGGATTGCGAAGGCTTCGCCCGCCGACAGCGTGCTGCTTCTGGTGGCGGGGCATGGCACCGTGGATAGCCATGGCGCTTACATCCTCACCTACGACAGCGATCCCGAAAACCTGGCGGCGACAGCGCTGCCGATGGCCGAACTGCAGACGCTGGTGCAGCGCGATCTCGCGAAAGCCGCGCGCGTGGTGTTTCTCGCCGATGTCTGCCGGGCCGCGACGATCGGCAATCTGAAGACGGAAACCGTGGGCAACGCCCTGGAGCAGGTGGGCGAGGATTCGGGCGAGATGCTGGGGCTGATGGCGGCGCGGCCGGCGGAGCTTTCGATCGAGAGCCCCGAGTTCGGCGGCGGGCATGGGGCGTTCACGTGGTCCGTGCTCGAGGGGCTTTCGGGCAAGGCCGATGCCGATGGCGATGGCGTCGTGACGGCGGGCGAACTGATCGACTACGTGCGGGGCAACGTGTCGCGGCTGACAAAGGGCAGGCAGCATCCGCGCGATTTCGGCAACATGGACAACGCGACGAAACTGGCTTCCGGAAAAGTTGTACTACCATAGCCTTCATGAAAACCTTGCTCCCCGGCTTCGCTCTTGCTCTCGTTTCCGTTTCGGCGTCCGGCGCCGAAATGACCGGCTACATCTCGGACACGAAGTGCGCCACCGACCACGCAAAGTCGGCGACGGCAGCCGAATGGATTCACCCGAAGGTTTTTGAGACCTGCGCGGTGCAATGCGTGAAGCAGGAAGGCTCGACGCCGATCTTTCTGACGTCGGATAACAAGGTGCTCAAAATGGATGCCGCGTCGGTCGAGAAGGCCATGCCGCACCTGGGGCATAAGGTGAAGGTGGAAGCAAAGGTGACCGGCGACACGATTCGGATTGAATCGATTTCGACGGTGGCCTGGCAATAAACGCGGCTGAAGCTGCATCCCAGCGGCGTGTACACAGGGTGTCGGCCGGCGTTATACTGGCTGGCCATGATGACGCTCAAGCGAATCCTCGCGATTTTTGCCATCACCGTCATACCCGCCTCAGCCGCCCTGCCCGACAAAGGCACCGAAATCCTTTGGGACCGCTTTGGCATCCCTCACATCTTTGCGCCCGACCACGCCAGTCTCTTCTACGCCTACGGCTACGCGCAGATGGAAGCGCATTCCGAACTCCTCCTCCGCCTCTATACCCAGGCTCGCGGCAGAGGCGCCGAACTTTACGGCGAAGAATATCTGGATTCCGACCGCTGGGTACGGACGAACGGCATTCCGGCGCTGGCGAAGCAGTGGGCGTCGCAGCAATCGCCCGAATTCGCGGCGCTGCTTGCGGCGTTTGTGGATGGCATCAACGCGTGGGGCAAAGAGCACCGGGGCGACATGAGCGCGCCCGCGAAGGCGGCGTTTCCGATCAGACCGGAAGACGTGCTCGGGCACGGGCTGCGCGTGATCCATTACGACTGGCTGGTGAGCGCATCGAAGGTGGCGACGCGGGTGAAGAACGCGGCGGTGGATGTGCACGGGTCCAATGAATGGGCCATCGCGCCGTCGCATTCGGCCAACGGGCACGCCATGCTGATGAGCAATTCGCACCTCGAGTGGGGCGATATGCACACCTATTTCGAAGTGCAGCTCACGGCGCCGGGCGTGACTTCC
>DASPQQ010000110.1:0-2486 GCA_035624885.1 Bryobacteraceae bacterium
CACGCGCTCGGGCATCATCAGCTCGGTGCACGCGTTCGCCGAATCGCCCATCGGCAAGTTCTTCGTCACCTTCCTCGCCATCGGCATCGCGGCCACGGTCTGGCTCATTCTCGACCGTCTCGATTACCTGAAGAGCGAAGCTGAACTCGAAAGCGTGGTCTCGCGCGAATCGAGCTTCCTGTTCAACAACCTCATCCTGCTTGCGAGCTGCTTTGCCGTGCTCTGGGGCACCATGTTCCCCGTTATCTCGGAGAAGTTCGCCGCGGAGAAGATCTCTCTCGACGCCGTCTGGTTCAACCGCCTGATGGTCCCCATCGGCCTCTTTCTGCTGTTCCTCACCGGCGTCGGGCCGCTGTTCGCATGGCGCCGCACGTCGCTTGAGAGCCTGCGCAAGAACTTCCAGTGGCCCGGCATCGGCATGCTGATCGTCATCGCCGCGCTTGTCGCCGGCGGCATGCGCTATCCCTACTCGATCATTTCGCTCGGCCTCTGCTTCTTTGTCGCGGCGACCATCGTCCTCGAGTTCTATCGCGGCGCCACGGCCATCAACGAGAAAACGAAGAGCGGCCTGATCCCGGCCATGATCGAACTCACGCACCGCAATACGCGCCGTTACGGCGGCTATCTCGTCCACATGGGCATGGTGCTGATGTTCATCGGCTGGTCCGGCCATCCCTTCAACCAGACCGCTGTCGGGGAAGTCAACAAGGGCGACAGCATGCAGGTGGGAGCCTACACGCTCAAAGTCGCCGATCTCCAGGACGCCGACTATCCCGATTATCAGCAGGAAACGGCGATCCTCGAAGTTTCGAAAAACGGCCAGCCCATCGGCAGGCTCGAGCCCGCGCGCCGTTTCTACAAGACGGCCCAGCAGGCGACGGCCGAAGTCGCGCTGCGCAGCCGCATCAACGAAGACCTCTACATCAACTACGCTGTGCGCAACGGCGATAAAGCCACCCTCCAGGCTTACGTGTTCCCGCTCGTCTCCTGGATCTGGGTCGGCACGCTGGTCCTGATCGGCGGCACGTTTGTCTGCCTGATCCCGGCCAAGGTCGCCCGCTCGTACCCGCGCACCGAAGTGGTGGGTGTCGGAAAGAAGAATGCACCGGTTCAAGCTTAATCTTGCAAAGTCAGGGACAGACCAGACTGTCACCTTTTTTCGCGCCGTTTGCGGAAAAAGGCTGACAGTTCTGTCTGTCCCCGTTCTGCTTCTCCTTTCGGCGGGCCTTACTTTCGCCCAGTCCGAAGCCCAGATCGAAAGCGAGCCGGTCAAACGCGTCGCCTCTCACATCAACTGCCAGTGCGGCTCATGCAACAACGACGCCAACTGCATGATGTCCGGCGGCCAGTGCCACTTCTGCAAGCCGGCCCGCACCCAGATCTTCCAGATGCAGCAGGAAGGCAAGAGCGACGAGGAAATCGTCGCCGCTTTCATCAAGCAGTACGGCGAAAAAATCTTTCGCCCCGATCCGAACTCCTGGTTCTGGGTCGTGCCTTACGTCGGCCTCGCGCTGGGCGGCGTTCTGATCATCTGGGTTCTCGCCCGCATGCGCGCCGGCTCGAAGCACACGCTGCAGCCCGCCGCGGGACCGCCCGTAGCCGACGACGATCCCTCCTTCGCCCGCTACCGCGACGCGATCGAGAAAGACACCGACAGGTTGGAATAGCCAGTGGATCCAGGTCTCATTTTCGGCTCCATTCTCGGAGCGGTCATGATCGGCTTCCTGCTGTTCATCCGGATGCGCGACATTCCGAAGCCCGCCCCCGTCTCGCCCTTCAAGCATCTGGAAGAGCGCAAGGCCGCCATCTACGAAAACCTGCGCGATCTCCAGTTCGAGTACCGTCTCGACAAACTCTCGGATCAGGATTACCAGGCCACCAAGCTCGAACTCCAGAAAGAGCTCGCCAAAGTCATGGCTGAAACCGATCGCATCAAAGCCGAGCTGGGCATCTCGACCCAGGCGCCGGCGCCCAAAGCGGCGGCGAAGAAGTTCACCTGCGCATCGTGCGGCGCCAGTTTCGACACACCTCTCAAGTTCTGCGGCGAATGTGGGAAACCAATGCCCGGAAAGCCGATGCCCAGATGAGAATCCTCGTACTCGCTCTCATTGCTACTTCGGCTTTCGCCGCCATCGACGGCACCGTCATCAACGGCACCACCGGCAAGCCGCAGCCCGGTTCGACGGTCACGCTCTTCCAGACCACCAACGAAGGGCCCAAAGATCTCGGCAGCGTGAAAACCGATGCCGAAGGCAAGTTCAAATTCGAGCAGAACGTCCAGCCCGGCCAGGGCGGCGGCCCGCTGCTTCTGCAGGCCGTTTACGCCGGCGTGCAGTACAACAAAACCATCCCACCCGGCTTCCCCATGACCGGCGTCGAGATCCCCGTCTTCGAAGCTTCGAAGAATCCCGGCGCCGCCCAGATCGACCAGCACATCTTCCTGCTCGAGCCCGCCGCGAACGGCGAACTCCACGTTCGCGAAATGT
>DASPQQ010000111.1:0-2803 GCA_035624885.1 Bryobacteraceae bacterium
GGCTTCGGACTCGCCCGGAAGAACCTCGCCATCTCGGCGGCGGGCGCCGTGCTGCACTATCTCAGAGACACGCAGCGCGCCGCGCTCGACCACCTCGACCCGCCGCGCCACTTCGACCGCGCCGACGCCATGATCCTCGACGCCGTCACCGTCCGCAATCTCGAACTGGTGCAGCCCATCTTCTCCGACGGCGGATCCACGCTCATCGGCATTCTCGACCAGACCGCCACCGGCATGGGCGGCCCTCCTGCGCGACCGCCTGTTGAGACCCTCCCTCGATCTCACCGAAATCGAAGCGCGCCTCGACATGTCGGCCGATCTCATTCGCGAAACCATCCTCCGCGCCGAACTCCGCAAACAACTCGCCGAAGTGCTCGACATCCAGCGCCTCACCGCGAAGGTCATGATCGGCACCGCCGGCCCGCGCGATCTGCGCGCGCTCGGCAAGTCTCTCGATCAGGCGCCGAAACTGGCTCAAGCCGTGCGTCTCGCCGCGAAGCCTCTCTCGCCGCGGCTCACCGAAGCCTTCGCGCGCCTCGACGCCGTGCCCGAAGTCTCCGCGGCCGTGCTCGGCGCGCTCGCCGAACCCGCGCCCGTCGCCATCGGCGAAGGCGTCACCGTCTCACCCGGCTTCGATGCCGAACTCGACGAACTCCGCGAGCTCAGCCAGAACAGCCGCCAGCTCATCGCGCAGATCGAAGCCCGCGAGCGCCAGCGCACCGGCATCGCCTCGCTCAAAATCCGCCACAACAACGTCTTCGGTTTCTATATCGAAATCTCGAAGGCCAATCTGCATCTCACGCCGGGCGACTACGAACGCAAGCAAACGCTCGTCAACGCCGAGCGCTTCACCACGCCTGAACTCAAGGAATACGAACGCAAAGTTCTCTCGGCCGAAGAAAAGATCCTCGAAATCGAAAAACGCATCTTCAGCGAATTGCGCCAGCTCGCCGCCGATCACGTGGCCCGCATCCGCGCCACGGCCGCCGCCATTGCCGAGCTCGACTGCGCCGCCGCGCTCGCGCAGGTCGCCGCGGAGAATCGCTACACGCGGCCGCAGTTTTCCACAAACGGCGAAATGCGCATCGCCAGCGGCCGTCATCCCGTCATCGAAAAACTCGGCAGCGAGGAGGCCGCCCGCTTCATCCCCAACGACCTCTACCTCAACGACGAATCCGATCAGATCGCCATCATCACCGGCCCCAACATGGGCGGCAAAAGCACGTATCTCCGGCAGGCCGCGCTCATCGCGATTCTCGCGCAGATGGGTTCCTTCGTCCCCGCGTCGAGCGCCCTGCTGCCGCTCATCGACCGCATCTTCACCCGCATCGGCGCCTCCGACAATCTCTCGCGCGGCCGCTCCACGTTCATGGTCGAAATGACGGAAACCGCCGTCATCCTCAACACGGCCACGCCGCGCAGCCTCATCATTCTCGACGAAATCGGCCGCGGCACCGCGACTTACGACGGCCTCTCGCTCGCCTGGGCCGTCGTCGAATACATCTCCGCGCACACGCGCGCCAAGACGCTTTTCGCGACCCACTACCACGAACTCACCGAACTCGCCGACGAACTCCCCGGGGTGCGCAATCTCCGGGTCGCCGTGAAGGAAGCGGGCGAACGCATCATTTTTCTGCACAAGGTCGAGCCCGGCAAAGCCGACCGCAGCTACGGCATCGAAGTCGCGCGCCTCGCGGGCCTGCCCTCGGGCGTGATCGAACGTGCCCGCGAAGTGCTGCGCCTGCACGAGCGCACCGAACACTCGGCCGTCGGCCAGCTCGTTCCGCACCCCGAACCCCAGGCCGTGCAGATTCGTTTGTTCGAACCCGGCACTGATGAAATCAAACAGAAAATCCGCAGCCTGCGCATCGACGAAATGCGCCCGGTCGAAGCCCTCCGCCTGCTGGAAGATCTGCAGAAGGAACTGAGCTGATGCGCGTCGCGGGCATCATGAGCGGCACCTCGCTCGATGGCATCGACACCGCCATCGTCGAGATTCGTGGAACCAGAGTCGAAACCCTCGCCCACGCCACCATCCCTTATCCCGACGCCCTGCGGCGCCGCATTCTTGCCGTCTCCAACACGCACTGCGCGACGGCCGATATCTCGCGCCTCAACTTCGAACTCGGCAACCACTACGCGCGCGCCGTCCTCGCTCTCTGCCGCGGGCACCGCATCCCGGTCGATTCTCTCGATCTCGCCGGCTGCCACGGCCAGACCATCTATCACGAAGGCACCGGCCCGGTCCCCAATACGCTCCAGATCGGCGAAGCCTCCGTTATCGCCGAACAACTTGGCATCCCGGTCGTTTCCGATTTCCGCACGCGGGATATCGCGGCCGGCGGCCAGGGCGCGCCGCTCGTCCCCTTCGCCGATCTGCTGCTCTTCGCCAGCGCGAAACTCCACCGCGTCGCGCTCAACATCGGAGGCATCGCCAACATCACCATCCTGCCGCGCGGCGCCCAACCCGAATCCGTGCGCGCCTTCGACACCGGCCCCGGCAACATGGTGATCGATCAGCTCGTCGAGCGCATGACGGATGGCGCGCAGCGCTTCGACCGCAACGGCGCCATCGCCGCGCGCGGCCGCGTCAACCGCGGCCTGCTCGACGACCTCCTGCGCGACGCTTACTTCACCACTCCGCCGCCCAAAACCACGGGCCGCGAACAATACGGCCGCGAATTCGTCGACCGCCTCGTCTCGACCGCGCTTCCCTTCGACGATCTCATCGCCACGGCCAGCGTCTTCACCGCGGCCACCATCGCCTCCGCCATCCAGTGGTTCGCCGAGCCCACCGAAGAAG
>DASPQQ010000112.1:0-2923 GCA_035624885.1 Bryobacteraceae bacterium
TCCGTCTTCCAGTCCGATTCCGGATCGATCAGATAAACGACATCCGGCGGGATCCCCACGTCGCGGCAGGCGGCGGCCAGGCATTCGACCAGCGCCTCATTCGTCCGGAAACTCTCGCGCCCGCCTTTGAGCAGCACCGCGTTTCCCGCATAGAGACCCAGCACCGAGATATCGACCGTCACGTTCGGCCGTGATTCATAAATCACGCCAACCACGCCCAGCGGCACGCTGATGCGGCTCAGCCTGATGCCGTTCGGAAGCAGCCGGTCTTCCAGCACTCGTCCCAGCGGATCGGGCTGATTCGCCACGTCCGTAATCCCTTGCAGCAGATCCTCGATCCGGCGAGGGTTCAGCGTCAGCCGGTCGCGGCCGGAGTCGTCGCGCGTGTAACGGTCCAGATCCTCCTGATTCGCCGCCAGAATCTTCGCCGCATGCTTCTGAATGTGGCACCCGGCCTGCTGCAGCAGCCGTCTCCGCGTCTCACCGGATGCATTGGCGAGCGCCGGCTGCGCGCGCCGCGCCGCCCGGATGCCGTCGAGTAAAGCGCTCATGCGACGAGCGCCTCCGATTTGCTGCGGCTCCCGGTGGAGAAGAGCATGTTGTCGCGATGGATCACTTCGCGCTGGCCGAAATCGCGGTAGGCGCGCCCGGCTTTGCGGACGCGTTCTTCTTCGTTCTCGAGATGCTCCACGGTTTCCCGAACCTTTTTCCACGCCGGCATCTGTTCGCCGAGCAGCAGCGCCATGCTTTTCAGCAGCGGCTTCTCCACGCCGTGAATCAGATTGCGCACCCGGTAAGCGCCGGCTTCCATTTCACTCACCTTGCGCCATTTCTCCATCACTCTGCGCACCGTCGTCTGCGGATCCACGGCGGGGGCGCTTTCCGCGGGCGTCCCGAGCAGACTGTTGAAAAGCAGCGCCTGCCGCTCGCGAACGCTCTTCGCGAAGGCTTCCGGAAGTTTCGTGCCGGGATGGGCTTCCATTTCTTCGATGGCGGCATTGAGGATGGCTTCGCGGCCCTCGAGGAAGCGCGCCGCCACCGCGCTCAGCCGCGGCTCGGAAGACTCGAGCATCTCGACGAGACGCCCCTGCGTTTCCGCGACAGCCGCGCGGCCCGCCTCGAGCGAGCGCTTCGCATCGAGCGCGCGGCGCAGGTCTCCGCTGCCGTAATTGCTCAGGCCGAGGCCGATCTGCTGCGAATCGGGGCTCAGGATCTCGACCACCTCGTTCTGCAGAAACGCACCGCGCACCGCCACAATTCCGTAGAGCAGCAGGCTGCTGCCGCGCCCGGTGAGCGCCGCGCACGCGCCCGCGTCAATCACGATCTGGCCCGGGGTGCGCGTGGCCAGCAGCCAGCGTTCCTTGGGTCCGGAAGGCTGCATCGGCACATCATGGCTTGGGAAGCGCGTCCCCGGCGTTGTCCCCTCCTCGCCGAAGATCTGCTGCAGCAATCCCGGGACGCGCCCGTCGAGGATGAACGTTTCGATCCCGACCGAAGCCGCGAGCCGCGCCGCTCGGACTTTCGAGTGTACCCCGCCGCGTCCCTGGCCGGGCGAGCGCTCGAACGATTTCTGGAACCGGATATCGACGTTTTCGACCACGCTCTCCAGTTGCGGCGTGCCTTCGCGCCAGGATGCCGGGGAATACAGGCCGGGCTGGCTGGTGAAGAGAACCAGGCGATCCGCGCTCAGTCCGATCGCGACCGTGGCCGCCAGCGCGTCGTTGTCGCCGACCGTGGTCTGCTCGTCAGCGACGAAATCGTTTTCATTGATCACCGGTACGACGCCCGCATCGATCATGGCGGCGAGCGACGAAATCGAGTTGAGATAACGGTCGTAGACGGAAAAATCCGGACGCTCGAACAGACACTGCGCCGCGACCAGCCTGAGCTGGTCGAACGCGGCAAGGTATTCGGAGAAGATGATGGGCTGGCCGATGGCGGCCAGTACGCGCTTGCTGGTGTTTTCGTTCGCCACGCGCCCGCGCCCGGCCGAAACCGCTCCCGATGACACCAGAGCCACTTTGTGACCCATGGCGCGCAGGGCGGCAACATCGCCGGCGATCGCGCGGATGCGCTCGCGATTCACCTGGCCGGATTTATCGACGAGGACCGCCGACCCGATTTTGACCACCACCAGCATCTTTGTACGTTCGGTTCCCTGCAGAAGAGCCCGGAAAAGGGCGAGTACACGGTCATTATCGCATGTCGTGTATTTTCAATGGTTCCGCGCGGTTTCCCGCGCCTGGGGAAGATGGTGGGCCCTGCGGGATTTGAACCTGCAACCAACGGATTATGAGTCCGCTGCTCTAACCATTGAGCTAAGGGCCCTTAGCTTCTATTGTCGACCATGCCCGCCCCCGACGCGAGCAAAAGCAGCATCGCCGCGCCGCTCAGCAACCGGCAAATCCAGGTCTCCGCCGTCGGTCCGAACTCCAGCTCCACCGGGCAATCGCCGGTGCACCGCGGATCGACAATCATCAGCCCCAGCCCGTCCTTCGTGACCGCCCGGCTTTCCCCCCGCACCCGCGCCCGCCAGCCTTTCGCGTGATTCATCTGAATCGAAATCACCTGGTTTTCCCGGAGCGAAGCCCGGAAGGTCACCTTCGGCAATCCCTCCCAGTGCGGTTCGACCGCCGGCATCCCCGGATCGTCGAGTGCAGCCACATAGGCTTGTGCGGGCTCGAGATCGAGGCCGTGAACCGGCTGCCTCTTCACCACCGCCTGCGCCGGAATGACGTGGATCAGGGCGCGCGAACGTTGCGGCACTTCGTAAATCGTGTCGCCGCGATCGCGCCAGAGCACCGGCAGCACGCCTTCGAATTTGCCGGGGTTCACATACGGCTTGTAGACCTCTGAGCTCTGCGGTCCGGGCATCGTGATGGCCTGATTGCCGAAGGCCTTGAGCCAGAAGAACGACACCTCG
>DASPQQ010000113.1:0-6181 GCA_035624885.1 Bryobacteraceae bacterium
TCTGTGTGGGAACTCCGGTTCACGGGTATTCGGCTGCGAGCGTGGTCCGGAAAATCCGGTACAGACAACCTTTTTCGCGCCGTCCCGGCTCTCACGCAGAAGTTTTGTAACGCGAAAAAGGAGTCTGTCCCGGTTTTCCTCTGAGTGCAGTTCTCACACAGTCTCTGAAGCCGCAGGTACGGGCGCGGCGAGCGCCGCGCGTCCTCTTTTCCGGTTGCGTTTTTGCGGAGACGCTTCGCCAGCTGCTCTTACTGGATCTCCAGTTTGTCGAAGCGATAGACCCATTCCTGCGCGATGTAGAGCGTTTTCTCATCGGGGCACGCGAGCGAGTGAATGGATGAGAGATAGCCGTTCGTAAGGCCGGGCTTGTGGACCTCGGCGAGGATCTTGCCGTCGAGCGAGAGCTTGTAGAGAGCGCCCGCGCTGCCGACGAACATCACCTGATTCGCGCCGGGCGTGATGCAGAGCGACCAGGCGGGCCCGGGAAGGCGGTAGACGGCTTTGAATTTGCCATCGGTATCGAAGACCTGGACGCGGTTGTTCTGACGGTCGGCGACGTAGAGATTGGCGTTGTTGTCGATGACGATCGAGTGCGGGGTGTTGAACTGGCCGTTGGCGGTGCCGCGGTCGCCCCAGTATTTGACGAGGTTGCCGGCGGGGTTGAATTTGGCGACGCGCGAGTTGCCGTAGCCGTCGGTGACGAAGAGGCTGCCGTCGGGGCCGATGGCGGTGTCGGTCGGCTGGTAGAAGTGATCGGGCGGGGCGAGCGCGCGTTCGATGCCGTGCGTCAGAAACACCCAGGGTTCGGGACGGCTGCCGACGACTTCCTTGATGCGCAGGTTTTTGTCGAACTTGACGACGAGGTTGTTGCCGGCGTCGACGTACCAGAGGTTATCGTCCTTGTCGAAGCGGATGGTGTGCGGGGCGTGAACGAATTCGGCGCCATCCATGAACGAACGGACGTAAGAGCCATCGGGGTTGAACTCTTCGATGGGGTACTTGCCGCGGTTGAGCGTGAAGATGTGGCCGTTCGATTTGATGGCGACACCGACCGCTTCGGCGTAGAGGTGGTTGTCGGGAACCTTGAAGAAGTCTTCGACGACTTTGTAGTTGAGAACGGGCGCTGTCTGGCGGGCTTCCTGCGCGACGAGCGTGGCGGCGGAGAGAAGAATCAGAGAAAAGGTATGCTTCATGGCAACTCCACGGTGAAAACCGTGGAACGGACTCTATCACATTCCGAAAAGCTCCATGTATTTCTGCGGCAGGCGCACCGGACGCAGGGACCTGTCGAGAAAGATGTGCTTTGTCCAGCCGGTGGCGAGACGGCGGTCTTCGCAGGTCATCTCGTAGCTGAAGGTGACCATGCGGCGGTTCTTTTCGGTGACGGTGGTTTCGATGACGACATGGTCATCGAAGCGGGCCGGACTCACGTGGCGGCAGTGCGATTCGGCGACGGCGAGGAGAATGCCATCCTCGATTTCCATGTTTTTGTAGTGGAAGCCGATGGCCTTGCAGTAATCGACGCGGCCGACTTCCATCCAGACGAGATAGTTGGCGTAATAGACGATGCCCATCTGGTCGGTTTCGGCGTAGCGGACGCGCACGGTGGATTGCGAAGAGGTCACGTTGCCGATTCTAGCGTTCTGTTAAGCTTCGGGTAGCTTGCGCATTCGAGTCCTTTTTTTCGGCCTTCTGAAAGACATCTGCGGGCGCACCGATGAGCTGCTGGAACTGCCGGAAGGCGCGACCATCGGCTCGGTTTTCGAGCACTACGCGGCGCTTTTTCCGCCGCTGGGCGAGATGGCGGCCAGCATTGTGCTGGCGCGGAATCATGAGTTTTCAAACGCGTCCGAGCCGGTGTCGGATGGCGACGAAGTGGCGCTGCTGCCGCCGGTGAGCGGCGGGGCTTATTCGAGCGCGATCGAGGATGCGGCGGGGCATTTGTTTGCGATTACGCGGGATCCGCTCGATGCGCGGGCGATCGAGGCCAGGATATTGCAGGGTTCGGACGGGGCGATTGTAACCTTTGCGGGTGTGGTCCGTAACAATACCAGAGGCCGGGCGACGCTGCGCCTTGAATACGAATGCTACGAACCGATGGCGATCCGCAAGATGGCGGAGATCGGACGCGAGATCGCGGGCCAGTATGCCATCAGCCGGATCGCCATGCTGCATCGCCTCGGGACGCTCGAAATCGGCGAAGCCAGCGTGATTGTGGTGGTGGCGGCGCCGCATCGCAGGCCGGCGTTCGAAGCCGCGCTCGAAGGGATCAACCGGTTGAAGAAACTGGTGCCGGTCTGGAAGAAGGAATTTTTTGCAGACGGGGAAGTGTGGGTGGAAGGTGACTGGGACGACACTGCGCCGCGCGCTGCTTCTTAGCGGCGTGGTTGGCGCCGGACTGGCTTTCGCGCAGGATTCTCCGGTGATCCGCGTGGATGTGCGGCTGGTGCGCATTCTCGCGACCGTGAAGGACGCAAACGGCGGTCTGGTGGGGTCGCTCGAGAAGAGCGATTTCACGGTGAAGGACAATGGCGCGCCGCAGGAGATTGCGGTGTTCGAGCGCCAGACGGACCAGCCGCTTTCGGTGGCGATTCTGATCGATAACAGCGGCTCGACGGCGAAGGATCTGAAATACGAGACCGACTCGGTGCTGCGCTTCCTGCACTCGCTGTTCCGGGAAGGGAATCCCGGGGATATGGCGGCGCTTTACAGCTTCAACTGGGAGATCGTGAAGCAGAACGGGTTTTCGCGCAATGTGCCGGCGTTCGAACGGTCGCTGAAGAATCTGCGCGGAGAGGCGGGGACGTCGCTTTATGACGCGATCCTGCTGGCTTCGCGCGATATTCAGGACCGGCAGGGACGCAAGATTCTGGTGGTGGTGACCGACGGCGGCGATACCATCAGCCGGGCCGATTTTCAGGCGGCGACGGAAGCGGCGCAACTGGCTGACGCGGTGATTTATCCGATTCTGGTGGTGCCGATCGCCAACGAGGCGGGACGGAATGTGGGCGGCGAGAACGCGCTCACGACTTTCGCGCTGCGCACGGGCGGCAAGGTGTTCGAGCCGACGCTGGGCAAGGCGCTCGATCAGGCCTTCGATCAGATTCTGCGCGACCTCATGACGCAGTACCTGATCGGGTTCTATCCGCACGACGTGCCGTTGACCCAGGACCGGTTCCACACACTCGAAGTGGGCGTCGGGGGCGAGGGTTTGCAGGTCAAAGCGCGCAGCGGATATTATGGAGAAGCGCTGCCGGCCGCGTCTTCGGCCGGGTATCAGGGATCGGCCGCCACAACCACGACGACGGGGCCGGATGAGTCGATTCGCAAGCGCAGACCGCCTGCTCAGCCACCGGCACCGAACAAACGGCCGGCTGTGCAGAACTAGATCAGGAGCCTCGAGAGCCAAGTGCCGGAGAAAAAGCCGCCGGAGAAAAAAGCCAAAAGCACCCGCCCGCCGGAGCAGACTTTTGAAGAGTCGAAGTATCTGAAGAAGCTGATCGAAGGGAAGATTCCGGTTCGCGTCCGGTTGAGCGACAACGAAGAAGTCGAAGGGGTGATCGAGTATTACGATCACCGGTTCATCCGCATCACCCGCACCGGCGCGCCGAACCTGTTCGTTTTCAAACACGACATCAAGTACCTGTTTGAGGTCGCCTGATTCCCATGCCATCCCCGATCGAAAGCGCGATTGAGATCGCGCACGAAGCCGGATCTCTGCTCCGGCAGTACTTCGAGCGGAGGGTGCGGTTTGAGCTGAAGGGCGATTTCGATCTGGTGACGGAAGCCGACCGGGCTTCGGAGCACCTGATCATCGGACGCCTGAAGGCGCTCTACCCCGATCACGCGATTCTGGCGGAAGAGGGCGGCGGGTTCGAGAAGGCTTCGGGCTACCGGTGGTACGTGGATCCGCTGGACGGGACCACGAACTTCGCCCATGCCTACCCGGTCTATAACGTTACGCTGGCGCTTGAAAAGGACGGGGAGCTGATTCTGGGTGTGATTTTCGATCCCAACCGCGATGAGCTGTTCACGGCGGAAAAGGGTTCGGGAGCGTATCTGAACGGCCGGCGGATTCACGTTTCGAAGGCGCCGGTTCTCAACGAGTCGCTGTTCAGCACCGGCTTCCCCAGCCGGCGGCGGCACCTGGACGTGAATATCCATTTCTATCACCAGCTCGCCATGGCGTCGCACGGGGTGCGGCGGTGCGGGGCGGCGGCAGTGGACCTGGCATATGTCGCCTGCGGGCGCCTCGACGGGTTCTGGGAGTTCGGGCTGAGCCCCTGGGATATGGCTGCCGGGAAACTCCTGGTGGAGGAAGCCGGGGGCGTCTGCACGGACATGAAGGGCCAGCCGCACCGGCTGACCGGGCCCCATATCCTGACCGACAACGGCCTGATCCATGGGGAGATCGTGAGTCTTTTCGAGGAAATTTTCCGCGGAAGATACCGCTATGCGATGCCCTCGATCCGCCCGGAAGCGGGCTCCGACTAACCGGAACAGACCCGGGCGATCACGTCTTGTCCTTTGCTATCAAAGGCTTAACGTGCTATGGTGGTGAGTTCATGCGTACAGTTGACCTGATCCTGCGGAAACGCGGGGGTGACGAGCTTAGTGTGGACGAAATCCGGTTCCTTCTGGACGGATACACCTCGGGCGAGATTCCCGACTATCAGATGTCGGCGTTTCTCATGGCCGTGTATTTCTCGGGCATGACGGATCGCGAGCTGAGCTCGTTTACCGAAGTGATGATTGCTTCGGGAGCAAGCCTGGATCTCTCCGACGTGCCAGGCGTGAAGGTCGACAAACATTCGACCGGCGGAGTGGGCGACAAGACCAGCCTGATCTGCGCACCGATTGCGGCCGCGGCCGGCGTGGTGGTGCCGATGATCTCGGGCCGTGGCCTCGGGCACACCGGCGGCACGCTCGACAAGCTCGAATCGATTCCCGGTTTCCGCACCGATATCTCGCTCGAGCAGTTCCGCGAGCAATTGAAGCGGCTGGGCCTCGCGTTCATCGGGCAATCGGAAGAAATTGCTCCGGCGGACAAGCGTCTCTATGCGCTGCGCGACGTGACGGGCACGGTGGAATCGATCCCGCTGATCGCTTCTTCGATCATGTCGAAGAAGATGGCGGAGGGAGTGGATGCGCTGGTGCTGGATGTGAAGGTCGGCAACGGCGCGTTCATGAAGAAGCAGGTGGAAGCGCGGCGTCTGGCGCAGGCGATGGTGGGGATCGGGCGGCGTCTGGACAAGAAAGTGATCGCGCTGATCACCGACATGAATCAGCCGCTCGGGTTCGCGGTGGGCAATGCGCTTGAAGTGATGGAAGTCTCGCAGACGCTGCAGAAGGCCGGTCCGGCGGATCTGACGCGGCTGAGCCTCGAGCTGGCGGCGCGCATGATCCACGTGGGCAAGGTGGCGGGCACGCTCGAAGACGCGCGCAAGCTGGCGGAAGACAAACTGATGGACGGCTCGGCGTACCGGAAGTTCAAGGAAGTGGTGGCGGCGCAGGGCGGCAATCCGCAGGCGCTCGACCGTTTCGAACTGCTGCCGAACGCGACGGGCATGCGCGAGATCCTCTCGCCGCGCGCGGGCTTTGTCAGCGCGATCATGGCCGAGGATATCGGTCGGGCATCGTCGATGATGGGCGCGGGACGCCAGCGCAAGGAAGACGCTATCGATCCGGCGGTGGGCGTGATTCTCGAAGTGAAGGCCGGCGAAAAGGTGGATGCGGGTTCGGTGCTCTGCCGGCTCTACTACACCAACGAAGAGAACCTCGACGAGGCGGCCGAACTGGTGGAAGACGCGTTCCGCATCTCCGGCGCGCGGCCGGAAGAGCGTGAACTGATCCTCGAGGTCGTCAGCTAACGGTGGGCCGATTCACCGGTCTTCTGGGACTGGTTGCAATCATGGGCCTCGCCTGGGTTTTGTCCAGGCACCGGAGTCAGATCAAACCCCGCGTCATCTGGTGGGGGCTGGGGCTGCAGTTCGGCTTCGCGATTCTCGTTCTCAAAACCGATTTCGGCAAGCTGTTTCAGATTGTGTCGAGCGCGGTGACGGCGATGCTCGGCTATTCGGAAGCGGGCGCGTCGTTCGTGTTCGGCGACACGCTGGGCAAGGCGTCGGGCTCGATGGGCGTGGTGTTCGCGTTCCAGGTGCTGCCGATCATCCTCTTCATT
>DASPQQ010000114.1:0-15186 GCA_035624885.1 Bryobacteraceae bacterium
TTTTTCGCCGTGCGAAATCACGTGTTTTCAGTGAGGCGCTCCGGCGAAAAAGGGTGCCCAGTTCTGTCTGTCCCGGTTTTTCAGCAGCCTGCTAGTGCGTCATCGCGTAGATGATGTAGTTGATGCCGTAGCGGTAGGCAAGAGCGGTCATTCGTTCCGGGTATTCAGGCGCATCGGCAAACTCCCAGGCATCGCCGACGTCGGTGTTGTAATTGACCGCGACCACCATGCGATCGCGGTCATCCGAGATGGCGCGCCAGGCCGGCGTGGTGCCGGGCGGCTGCTGCACCACCACATTGCCGCCGCGTCCGATGCGCAGATGCCGTGAGCCGGGGATGAACGTGCGGTCCTTCTCTTCAATGTCGTAGAGAACGTGCATCACGGAATCGCCGGGCGCGATGTCGGTGATCGGCCTTCCGGGAAGAACGCGCCGCATGGTCTCGCTGAAGATGTTCCACTGTTCGTTGCCGGGGCCCCAGAAATCGTCCACCATCAGGAAACCGCCGCGCTCCAGATACTCGCGCAGGCGCAGGATTTCAGCCTGATCGAGGCCCCACCAGCCGACCTGCGTGGCGTAGATCCAGGGATAGTCGAAGAGATGCTCGTCGGTGAGGCTCAGATGGCGCGGGTCGCCGGCGGCGATGCGGGTCAGACGGTTGATGCCGATGGTGAAGTGATTGTCGGCGTCCGGCCAGTCGACGATCCACCAGCCGTTGCCGCGTCCGTTGCGGGAGGCGAAGCCGAACCCGCGGTGGAATTCGGGAAGGTCCGTGTATTCGGTGCGGATGAAATGAAATTCGGCGCCGGAAGGGAAGGTGGGCTCGGGCCCTTCATCGTGCCCTTCGAAGGTGGGATAGCGGAAGCGCTGGCCGAGCGCGGCAACCGCGCAGACGAGAGAGACGGCGAGGATGGCGCGCCATCTCATGGCCTGCGGTCCCAATAGACGAAGCAGTCTTTCACTTCGGCGTGCTGGCGGTAGACGGCATCGAGGCCGAGGTCGGCCGGTTCGCCCTGCCCGCAGGTTTCCACTGTCGCGTAGACGCCGGCTTTGACGCGGCGCACGAGTTCCGCGCGGGGCAGGATGTGCAGCGGGCCGGCTTTATCCATCGGCAGATCCACTTTATGCGCACCGTTCCACTCGAGGCCGGTCGGAGGAATGCGGCCGGTCAGGAAGTAAACGTGTTCGTCAGCATACAGCATCGCGCCGGGGGCAGTCACCTCGTCGACTTTCCGCGCGATGGGCTCGATGTTGTACCAGTTATCGTCGCGGTCTTCATGCATGTCTCGCGCGAGGCTGGCGGACATCAGGATGGCGAGAAGAAGAACCGGCCAGCGCGCCCCGGCAGAGAGGCCGATTTTTGCGGCCAGCACCGGGATTCCCGCCGCGGCGAGGATGGCGGTGAACGGCGTCATCAGGAGAAAGTAACGCTGAAAGGTGGGATGCGCGGTCATCAGATATGCGCCCAGCGCGACAGCCAGCCATCCGGCGAGGATGAATTCGCGCCGCACGTCCGGGTCCCAGCCGTTTCGCCGGAGCGAAGCCGCCCCAATGAGGGCGAGCACGCCGAGCACGAGGGCATGGAAACAGTCGAGCCAGGAGACGAGCACTTCGAGATCGTGGCTGAACCAGTTATCCCACTGCGCCTGGCGGTAGAAGAGGTGATAGTCCATCACGTCGAAGATGACTTGATGCGGCGCGGCAAGGAAGAGGCGCAGCATCGGAATGAGGGCGACTGCGGCGCCGAGAAGGAACGGAATCGCGCCGGAGCGCTTGCGCCAGAGAATCCAG
Source organism: Bryobacteraceae bacterium (assembly GCA_035624885.1). Taxonomy (GTDB): domain Bacteria; phylum Acidobacteriota; class Terriglobia; order Bryobacterales; family Bryobacteraceae; genus BOG-234. The sequence continues at coordinate 1,790 of DASPQQ010000114.1, forward strand.
AGGAGCAGCACCGGCGCTACCGGGAACGTGAGCAGCGACGAAGACGCGGCCGCGCCCGCCGCAAGGCCGGCCAGTCCGCACCATCCGTTCCATCGGGCCACTGTGAAGCGGAAGGCGAGAACGATCAGCAGCAGACAGAGCCCGTAAGCCTGGCCCAGCGTGCCGTATTCGACGACCACCACGTTGAGGCCCACGAGAAACACGCTGGCGAGCGCAACGGTGAACCGCCACTCGGGAAGCGGGAAGCGGCGGAGCAGATAATCGGTCGTGAGCGCCACGGCTCCGGCCGATTCGAGCGCCGCGAGGGCATGAGCGGTATGCCAGGTCTGCCCCGCGAGGCTGAACCAGAGCGCGTTCCAGTATGCATTTAACGGCGTCTGGGCGAAGAGGAAATCCACATAGGGCTTCTTGCCTGCCCGGATCAGTTGCGCGGCAACGAGATGGAAACCTTCATCCCAGGTGAGCGAAAGGGTTTGCGAGTAGACGACGAGAATGGCTGTCACGGCGGCAAGCGCGGTCCAGATCCGGAGGAATGATTTTCGATCCGTCATAGCGGGTCGGCGAATATGGAAAGAGACGGATGAAACGGCGTCTTCAGTACAGCCTTTATGCAATCGTCGCCGCGGGCGTCGTGGCCTACGGGATTGACGATGTGGTCGCCCGAGTCCGGAAAGACGAGTTCAGCACGGTGAAGGTCGATCAGGTTTACGCGATCACCAACCGCTGGAACAAAGTCGATTACAGCATCGGCAACCCGCAGCAGGAACGCTGCGTGAACGCGCTTTTCCCTCATTCGGGCTCGGCTCCCTGCTGGTATGTCAACGGCCACACGCTGCGTTATATCCGGGCCGGCAACTAATCGCCGAGGAACCGGCCCCACGAGCGCAATCCGGCAACGTTGTCGCAGACGGCTTTGATGCCGGCCGTGATCGGAATGGCGAGCACGAGGCCGGGCGCGTCCCAGAGAAAGCCCCAGAACATCAGCGAGAACGTCACCACCAGCGGGTTGAGGTGCACGCGCGCGCCCACCAGCTTCGGGTAAAACACGTTCATGGCGACGAGGTGGAATCCCAGCACGATGAAAAACGCGAGCAGCAGCGTGGAACTGGGCGCTCCCACCGCCAGCATGGAGAGCACCGGCGGGACGAAAGCCAGCGGCATGCCGATATAAGGCACCAGGCTCAGGAACCCGCTGAGCGATCCGGCGAGGAACGGGTAGGGCACATGGATGATGCTGAACGCGATCCACGTGAGGATGGCAAGCAGCAGGCCGATCATGAAGTTGCCCACCACGAACGCGCGCGCCATTTCCGCCACGCCTTCGAGGCTGCGCGCCGCGGCGACGCGGTCCGATCCGCTGAAGAATCGCAGGAAGCTGCGATAGATGTGATCGCGCCAGCTCAGCATGAAAAACACGAGGAACGGGACGAACGAAGCCATCAGGATGAACTCGTAGACCGTGCCGAGGCTCTGGTAGATGTACGTCGTGATCGGATTGCGGTCTTCGTGAATGCGGACTTCGGGAATCACCGGGACGCCAGGGACCTCGGGCGGTGCGGCAGTTTCCGCGCCTTTGCGTCCGTTCGAAGGCCGTTTCCTCGCCGGCGTGGCCGGGGCCTGGGGCGCGGGCGCCGGCGCCGGCGGCCTGACCGCCGGGATCAGATGCGTGGTCGACTCCTCGATCTCCTGCATGGTTTTTGACACCCGGCCCGAAACTTCGGACAGGTGCTGCCTGAAAGCCGGCGCGTCGCCCGCGAGGCTCGAGAGCTGCGTCCAGGCGGCGAGGCCGGCGAAATAAAGCACCAGGATGCCGAATGAACAAACCGTAAAGGTGGCGATCGGGCGCGGCAGGCGCAGGCGCATGAGAAACGTCACCATCGGTTCCAGAATGAGGGCGATGATGATCGATACCGTGGCGGTGATAAAGACCACGCGGCCGAGGTAGAGAATCGCCAGGACGATGCCGCCGGCGATCACGGGCAGGGCATAGCTCTGCACGTTCCGGGTGATCTCCTGGGTGGTCTCGTTGCGCGTCCGGATCACGTACCGTTCCCCTGACACTAACATGGCACAAATACAATCGAGTTGAGCGGGTATGGCGCGCATTCTGGCACTGGATCTCGGAAAAAAGCGCATCGGCCTCGCCCTGAGCGACGAACTGGGCATTACGGCGCAGGGTCTCGAGACGATGGAGCGCTCCGGCCGGCGGGAAGACGTGGAGGCTTTGCGGAAACTGGCGGTACAGCATGGCGTGGGCATGATCCTGATCGGAGACCCCCTGCACATGAGCGGCGAACAGAGCCGGCAGGGCAGCTACACGCGGGAGTTCGCGCGCGAGCTCGAATACAAGACAGGTCTTCCGGTGAAGCTCTGGGACGAACGCTGGACGAGCCGGGAAGCCGAGCGCGTGCTGCGCGGCTCGGGCATCGCGCCCGGGGAGCGCAAACCGGCGATCGACCGGCTTTCGGCCGTGATTCTGTTGCAGAGCTATCTCGATGCGGAGCCGAAACGGTGAAGGCGCCCATTGTGGCGGGTATCGCGGCCGCGGCGCTGGTGGCGGCGGGCGGGCTTTGGGTGGCGCATGAACTCAACCAGCCTTACAGAGCCTTCTCCGAGCCGGTGTTCGTTGAGTTCTCGCGTGGGACGTCCACGCGGCAGATGGCGGATATGCTCGCGCAGAAAGGCGTGGTCCGCAGCGGCTGGCTGTTCCTCGCCGCGCGCGGGTTGCGGCACGGTGTGAATCTGCAGGCGGGCGAGTACAAATTCGAAAAAGCGGCCTCGCCGCTCGATGTGCTGGGCCGGATCGCGCGCGGCGATATCTATTACGTCGAGTTCCTTGCGCCGGAAGGCCTGAACATGTTCGATATCGCGGAAGCGGTGGCGAAGGTGGGGCTGAAGCCGGAAGAGTTTCTCGAGGCGGCGCGCGACCCGGCGCCGATCCGCGATCTGGACCCGCAGGCGCAGACGCTCGAAGGCTATTTATTCCCGAACAAGTATCGCGTCTACAAGCACACCACCGCGCGGCAGTTGTGCCTGATGATGGTCGCGCAGTTTCGCCTCGAGTGGAAAGCGCTCGAGGCGAATGCCAATGTGCATGACGCGGTGACGCTCGCGTCGATGGTGGAAAAAGAGGCGAAACGGCCGGAGGAACAGCCGGTGATCGCGTCGGTTTTCGCCAATCGTCTGCGCCTCGGGATGAAGCTCGACTGCGACCCGACCACCGTCTACGCGGCCATCCTCGAGAACCGGTATCGCGGAACGATTTATCGCTCCGACCTCGCGAGCACCAGCCCCTGGAACACCTATCAGCATGCCGGTTTGCCGCCGGGGCCGATTGCGAATCCCGGGATCGGCGCCATCCGCGCGGCGCTCGCTCCGGCCACGACGGAGTATCTCTACTTCGTCGCGAAGGCCGATGGCACGGGCGCTCATACGTTTTCCGAATCGCTGGCCAGGCACACCGCGGCGGTGGCACAATACCGGCGTGCGTCAGCCCACTAAGAAGCAGCGGGTGCGGGAATTCGCGGCATCGCGCGGCTGGACCGGGATTGGCGAACCCGAGTGGCGGGAACTTCGCGCCGCGCTGCCGGATGTTTCAGAGGCAACCATTCGCGCCTCCGGACTGGCGATTTCCGCGCCGTGGAGCGGCGTGAAGCAGCACACGCTCGAGGAACTCGAAACCTCGCTCGACGAATTCGCCGCCGTTTACGCGGCGAGGCCGGACCTGAGGCCATACTGCCGCGAACAGGTGATCGCCGCGAAGGACCACGCGCGCTTCGCATCGCGCAGCCCGCGCGTCGAAGAGACGAAGCGTGCGCTCAAAGCCGAGATGGTGGACTGGATGATGGTGTGGCTCGGCGACCCCTCGATGTTCCGCACGTGGGCTCAAATCCGGCGGGATAAGATGAGGGATTGCTCAAGCACCTGACCGACACCCTGATCGCCTGGGGCCCAGCCGGGATTCTGCTCCTCTCCATTCTGGATTCTTCCGGCGTTCCGGTCGCGGGAGTCTTTGACGCGCTGCTGATTCTGATTTCGGTCGAGCGGCCCGGTGTGGCCTGGCTCTGCGCCGGACTGGCTGTTGCGGGATCGACCGCCGGCAACTGCATTCTCTACTGGATGGCGCGGCAGGGCGGAAAAGCGTTCATGAGCAAGGCGGCGCCGGAAGGGAAAGCGGCGAAATTCCGCGAGTGGTTCCAGCGTTACGGCATGATCACGGTCTTCGTGCCGGCGCTCGTCCCCATCCCGATGCCGCTGAAGCTGTTCGTCATCAGCGCCGGGGTGATGGGAACGTCGCCGGCGGAGTTCATCAGCGTGGTGCTGGTGGCGCGGGTCTTCCGTTATTTCGGCGAAGCGTGGCTCGGCATCACGCTGGGGCGCGAATCCGCTTCGTTCCTGCGCACGCACGCTGCGCAGTTCGGCCTCGGCGCGCTGTTGCTGTTCGTGATCCTGTACCTCTTCGTCCTCCTGCGCGACAAGCGCCGCCGCGCTCAGGCAAATCTCTGACCGCCCGGGGCGCAAGGGTGGGATATTTTGTCATACTGTCTATTGTGGTGCGGAAAATCGCTGTAACGCTCGAACAATCCTCGCTGAAGGACCTCGACCGCTGGGTCCGGGAAGGGCGCTACCCCAACCGCAGCCGTGCGGTTCAAACCGCCGTGGCTATCCTGGCCGAGCGCGAAAAACGCAACCGGCTGGCGCGTGAACTCGCGAAGCTGGACAGAACCGCGGAGCAGAAGATGGCCGAAGAGGGCCTCGGGGACGAATCGTGGCCCGAGTATTGAGCAGGCGCCCGATCCTCAGGGGAGAGATCTGGTGGGCGGACCTCAAGCCAGTTCGCGGCCATGAACAGGCAGGCGAGCGGCCCGTGCTGATTCTCAGCAACGATCTCTTCAACCGCCGGTCCGGAACCGTGATTGCGATGGCCATCACCAGCCAGCCCCAATCCGCTGGATTCCCGCTCGCTCTGCCCTTGCCTGCCGGAACGCTGCCGCGTCCCTCCTGGGTGAAGATTTCGCAGGTCCGTACGATTTCCGTCGAGCGCATCGGAAAGCGGCTTGGGGAACTGAACCCGGCTGACCTCGCTTCCGTCGTCGACGGCCTCGCCGAGCTGATTTCGTAGACCGAAGCGGGATATCCGCCGTCGCTATACTGGCATTTTCATGCTCAGAGTTCGATTTGCGCCCTCGCCGACGGGCTATCTGCATATCGGCAGCGCGCGAACCTTCATCTTTAACTGGCTTTACGCGCGCCGCCACGGCGGCACCATGATCCTGCGCATCGACGACACCGATCTCGAGCGCAACACCGAGCAGTCGCTCGGTTCCATCTTCGAAGGCCTGCGCTGGCTCGGGATGGGCTGGGACGAGGAGTATCGCCAGTCCGACCGTCTGGCGCTGCACAGAGCGCTCGCGGATTCGATTCTCGAGAAGGGTCTCGCCTATCGCGATTTCACGCCCGCCCATGGCGAAGAGAGCGAAAAGGATCACACCGGCGGGCCCTGGCTCTTCAATCCCGGCCAGCGCGAAATGTCGAGCGAAGAAAGCGATCGCCGGGCAGCGGCCGGCGAGCCGTTCGTCGTCCGCTACAAGGTGCCGCGCAATGGCGAAATCATCCATCTGCACGATCTCGTCTTCGGCGACCAGTCGAAATCCGTCAACGATATCGAGGACTTCGCGCTGCTGCGCAGCAACGGCGCCCCGACCTATCACCTGGCTTCGTGCGCGGACGACATCGACCTGCGCATCAGCCACATCGTGCGCGGCCAGGACCACCTGACCAACACCTTCAAGCACATCCTGATCTTCCGCGCCGCGGGCGTCGAACCGCCGCAGTTCGCGCATCTGCCGCTGCTCACCGGCCCCGATGGCAGCAAACTCTCGAAGCGGCGCCATGGGCCGGTGGTCTCGGTCACCACCTATCGCGATGCCGGTTTTCTGCCGCGCGCGTTTGTGAATTTTCTCTGCCTGCTCGGCTGGTCGCCCAAGGACAACCGCGAGATGATGTCGCTCGATGAGCTCATCGAGAGCTTCAACTTCGAAGGCGTCAACCGCTCGAACGCGGTGGTCAATTTCACCGAGGAAGATCCGTTCGATCCGAAGGCGCTGTGGCTGAACCATGAGCACATCAAGGCGATGGCCGTGGAAGATCTGGCGGCGGAGCTGCAGGCAGTGGTGAAGCGAGCGGGCCATGACGTCGGGCTGCAGAAAATGTGGCAGATCACGCCGCTGATCCGCGAACGCATCCGGCTTCTCAGGGACGTCCTGACCGTCGCCGATTTCTTCTTCGCCGGCGAACTGCCGCCCTATGATTCGGGCGAGCTGATTCCGAAGAAAGGCGACGCCGCGATGGCCCTGCGCGCGCTCGAAAAAGCCCGCGAAGTGCTGCCCCATGCCCAGTTCACGCACGATGGCCTCGAATCCGCGCTGCGCGCCGCGGCCGAAAGCCTCGGTCTCAAAGCCGGCCAGTTGTTCGAGCCGATCCGCGTGGCCGTGTGCGGGCGCAAGACCGCGCCGCCGCTCTTCGGTACGCTCGAAGTACTGGGCAAGGAGACCTGCCTCCACCGCATCGACCGGGCCATTGCGCAACTGACATCCCTATGAGCGAAGCCGCACCTTCGAATTTCATTCGCGACATCATTCTGGAAGACCTGCGCACGGGCAGGAACGATTCGCGCGTGCATACCCGCTTCCCTCCGGAGCCGAACGGCTATCTGCACATCGGCCACGCCAAGTCGATCTGCCTGAATTTCGGCCTCGCGGCTGAGTTCGGCGGCAGGACCAATCTCCGCTTCGACGACACCAACCCGGAAAAAGAAGAGCAGGAATACGTCGATTCGATCATCGAGAATGTCCGCTGGCTCGGGTTCCAGTGGGACGCGATGTGCTATGCGTCGGACTACTTCGAGCAGCTTTATCAATGGGCGCTGCAGCTCATCCGCGCCGGCAAAGCCTACGTCTGCGATCTTTCGAGCGACGAAGTCCGCGAATACCGCGGCACCCTCACCGAGCCCGGCAAAGAAAGCCCTTACCGCAATCGCACGGTGGAGGAAAATCTCGATCTCTTCGAGCGCATGCGCGCGGGCGAATTTCCCGACGGCTCCCGCACGCTGCGCGCGAAGATCGACATGGCCTCGGCCAATCTCAACATGCGCGATCCCGTGATGTACCGGATTCTCCACGCCGAGCACCATCGCACGGGCGACAAGTGGCCCATCTATCCGATGTACGACTTCGCGCACGGCCAGTCCGATTCGATCGAAGGCATCACCCATTCCATCTGCACGCTCGAATTCGAAGATCACCGTCCGCTCTACGACTGGTACATCGAGCAGCTCGGCATCCACCATCCGCAGCAGATCGAATTCGATCGCCTCAATCTCACCCACACGCTGCTGAGCAAACGCAAGCTGCTGCAGCTCGTGCAGACCGGCGCGGTGCGCGGCTGGGACGATCCGCGCATGCCCACGCTCGCCGGCATCCGCCGCCGCGGCTACACGCCGGAATCGATCCGCAATTTCTGCCGGGAGTTGAGTGTCTCGAAGACCAACGGCACCACGGAACTGCGCCTGCTCGAGCACCACGTGCGCGAGGACCTGAACAAGCGCGCGCCGCGCATGATGGGCGTGCTGCGTCCGCTGCGCGTCGTGATCGACAACTATCCGGAAGGCCAGACCGAGGAGCTCGAAGCCGTCAACAATCCCGAAGATGCGTCGGCCGGCACGCGCAAAGTGCCGTTCTCAAAATTCATCTATATCGATCAGGAAGATTTCCGCGAGGATCCGCCGAAGGGGTATTTCCGGCTCTCGCCGGGCAAGGAAGTGCGGCTGCGCTGGGCTTACTTCATCACCTGCGTGAGCGTGGTGAAAGACGCGGACGGAAACATTACCGAACTTCACTGCACCTACGACCCCCTGACGCGCGGCGGCAATGCGCCCGACGGCCGCAAGGTGAAATCCACCATCCACTGGGTTTCGGCGGCGCACGCGGTCGAAGCCGAGGTGCGGCTCTACGACAATCTCTTCACGTCCGAATTCCCCGATCCCGCCGACGAACCGAACCCGGCCTCGCTTGAAGTGCTCACCGGCTGCAAACTCGAGCCGGCGCTCGGCGCGGCGAAGACCGGCGAGCGGTTTCAGTTCGAGCGCGTCGGTTACTTCTGTGTGGATCCCGATTCGAAAGATGGCCATCTGGTCTTCAACCGGACCATCGGGCTGCGCGATACGTGGGCAAAGATTGAGAAGCGGGGAGACAGTCAGTGAACATTCTCGGAATCGGCGGTGTGCTGGGCGACGCGGCCGCCGCAATCATCAGGGACGGCGTGATTGCCGCGGCGGTGGAAGAAAGCAAGCTGACGCGCCGCCCGCCGTCGGGCCGTCTGCCGGAAGCGGCGGTGGAAGCGTGTCTGCGCATGTCGGGCATCACGGCCGATGACGTGAACTATGTGGCGCTGGCGCGGCCTCTGCCGCCGGGTTCGGGATTGCCCATCGCGCTGCGCGTGTTCACGAACGCGAAGATCGTCTCGATCGATCATCACGCGGCGCACGCGGCTTCGGCATACTTCGCTTCTCCTTTCGATAAGGCCGTGGTGGTCACGCTCGACCGCGAAGGCGATCTGCGCTGCGGCACGAAGTGGCGCGGCGCGGGCAACACGATGTCGCTCGAAGAAGAAATCCTCTATCCGGATTCGATCGGCGAACTCTATGGCCGCGTCACGGAACTGCTTGGCTTCCGCCCGCGCGCCGATGAGCACCTCGTGCAGTGGCTTTCCACCACCGGCCAGCCCTCCTACACCGAAGCCTTCGCGGCCATCGTGAAAGGAACTTCGATCGACCGCTCGTTCTTCGAATCGGGCCGCGGCGGCGGCGGAGGATTCGGCGCGAAGTTCTTCCAGCTCCCCGGCATCCGCGACCTCGAAGGCATTCTGCCGAAGAATCGCGCCGATATCGCGGCCAGCCTGCAGAAGACGCTCGAAGACTATGTGATGCGGCTCGCCGGCGATGCCGAAAATATCTGCCTCGCGGGCGGCGTCGCATGGAACGCTCTGCTGATCTCCGCGCTCGAACGCTCGGGACGCTACAGGGGCGTCTTCGCGCAGCCGGCGGCGGGCAACGCGGGCACGGCTCTCGGCGCGGCGCTCGATGTGTGGAATCACGTGCTCGGCCATACCGAGCGGGTGCATGGCGGCAGCTATTGTTTCGGCCCGTCCTACAGCGCCTTCGAGATCAAACAGGTGCTCGAAAACTGCAAGCTGCGCTTCCAGATGCTGCCCACCACGCCCGAGCTCATCGGCGCCACGGTCGACCAGCTCATTGCCAACCGCATCGTGGCGTGGATGCAGGGCCGCATGGAATTCGGCCCGCGCGCGCTCGGCGCCCGCAGCATTCTGGCGTCGCCGCAGGACCCGTACTCCACCGAAAACCTGAACGCCTTCATCAAGCACCGCGAAGGCTTCCGCAAGTTCGCGGCGTCGGTGCCGGCCGAACTCGCCTCGCGTTACTTTCACGCCGGCCCCAACGCGCGCCATCTGGCCACCGTGGGCGAGGTTCGCGACGAGTGGAAAGACCAGTTCCGCGCCGCCATCCTCGCCGGCGATCTGATTCGCGTCCACACCGTCCACCGGGACGACCATCCGCTCTACTGGCAGCTTCTCCATGCCTTCGGCGAAAAGACCGGCCTGCCGGTGCTCTACAACACTTCCTTCAACCTGTTCGGCGAGCCGCTGGTCTGCACGCCGCGTGATGCCGTGCGCAGCTTCTATTCCTCCGGAATCGACGCCATGGTAGCGGGCAACTTCCTGCTCGAAAAGTGAGCGATCAGCCGAAGCCGCAACGCGCCGCTTTTCTCGTGGCGGCGGGCATCCTGCTCAGCCGCGCTTCCGGCCTGATCCGCGAAAGCGTCTTCGCGCACTACTTCGGCGCAAGCGATGTCGCCGACGCATTCAAGGCCGCCCTCCGCATTCCCAATTTCCTGCAGAATCTCTTCGGCGAAGGCGTGCTCTCCGCTTCCTTCATTCCGGTCTACGCCGGTCTTCTGGCGCATGAGGAGAAGGAAGAAGCGGGCGAAGTGGCCGGCGCCGTCTTTGCCATCCTTTCGCTCGTGACTTCGATTCTGGTCCTGTTCGGCGTGCTCGCCACTCCGCTGCTGATCGACGCGATCGCGCCGGGATTCGCAGGCGGCAAGCGCGATCTCACCGTCTCGCTGGTCCGCATCTTCTTCCCGGGCGCCGGGCTGCTGGTGCTCTCCGCCTGGTGCCTCGGCATTCTCAACAGCCATCGCCGTTTTTTCCTTTCCTACAGCATCGGCGTGCTGTGGAATCTGGCGATGATCATCGCGATGCTGGCCTCGGGCTCGCGCTCCGGCGAAGACTCGCTCGCGAGGATTGTCGCGTGGGCATCGGTGGCCGGCAGTCTCGCGCAATTTCTCGCGCAGTTGCCCGTCGTGCTGCGGCTGGTCCCCGCGCTTCGCGTGCAACTCTCCACCAGCCTCGCCAGCGTCCGGACCGTGATTCGCAACTTCGGGCCGGTCTTCGTCAGCCGCGGCGTGGTGCAGCTGAGCGCCTATATCGATTCGCTGCTCGCGAGTCTGCTGCCCACGGGCGCGGTCGCGCTGCTTGGCTACGCGCAGAATGTTTACCTGCTGCCGGTGAGCCTGTTCGGCATGTCGATCTCGGCCTCGGAGCTGCCCGAGATGTCGCGCGCGGTCGGCGGCAATGAGGAAGTCGCCGCGTACCTGCGCAAACGCCTCACCGGCGGTCTGCGGCGCATTTCCTTTCTCGTCATCCCGTCGGTCGTCGCCTTCGTCGCGCTCGGCGACATGATCGCCGGCGCACTTTTCCAGCGCGGCAAATTCACGCATGCGGATGCCGTGTATCTCTGGGGCATTCTTGCCGGTTCCGGCGTGGGCCTGCTGGCCTCGACGCAGGGCCGCTTGTACTCTTCGACTTTCTACGCGCTCAAAGACACCCGCACGCCGCTGCGCTTCGCCATTGTGCGCGTCATCCTGACCACGGTCCTTGGCTACTTCTCCGCGCGCAATCTGCCCGGGCTCATCGGGATCGGCGCGATCTGGGGCGTGGCGGGTCTGACAGCTTCGGCGGGCGTCAGCGGCTGGGTCGAATTCGCGCTGCTGCGTCATTCGCTGCGCAGGCGAATCGGCACCGCACCGGTCGGAGCCGCTTACCTCGCAAGGCTCTGGGGTTCGGCCATCGCCGCGGCAGCCATCGCCTGGGCGATCAAACTCGAAATGCCCCGCCTGCACCCGATCGTCGCCGCGGCGATCACGCTCGCGCCCTTCGGCGCCGTCTATCTCCTGCTTGCGGGCTGGAAGAATCTCAGAAAGCGGTGAGCCCTTCGGTCAGCTCGATCGAAACGTCGTCAGGATCGGTGATGAACGCAATCGCAACTCCGAGCGCCGGAACCTTGCGGTAAGGCACATCGAATTTGATGCCCTCGGCTTCGAGCTTTCTGCAATACGCTTCGAGATTCGTGACCTCGAAGCCGATGTGATCGATCGACGTCCCCTTCGACCCGACCGGCTCCGTTCTCGCCGGGCTGAACGACAGATTGCCGCCCGAAGCATTGGCGGTCTGCAGCGAGCCGCGCGTGGTCGCCGTCAATCCCAGCTTTTCGATATACCAGGACCTCAGCACCATCGCGTCCTTCAGCATGAAATGCAGATGATTGACCGCGGCCTTCACCGGCAGATTCACATCCTCCTGCATTTCGATCCGCACCTTGTCCGGCCCCGTGACATACGCGTTCTGAAAACCTTCCGTCCCCTTGAACGGCTTGCCCACTTCGTATCCTGCCGCGGACAGGCTGTCCATCATCTCTTTCAGGCTGCGCACGCGAAAGCCGAAATGGTCCATGGTGCAGCCTTCGCTGCCGCGCGCGGGCTCTTTCTTCGTGAACAGAATCAGCAGCCCGGGCACCTTCACGCCGGGCAGCTGCGCCTTTTCATTCGTGAGCGGTTTCGCGTCGAAGAACGTCGTCCAGAACTTCTTCTGCGCGTCGACGTCGGTCACATTCAGGTGCACATGGCCCAGCGTGAGGCCGTTCGCATCCGGAGGCAGAAGCTGGGCATCGAGCGGCGCCAGAACGGCGGCGCACAAAGCGAGAGCGGAAAGAGCGGATCGCATGGGGGCCAGTATACACGCGTTTACTGGCCGATCGGAACGCGCAGCAGCACCGGGCTGTCCTGGATCTCCACCCTCTGCGTCTGGGTGCGCCCGCCGCGTTCCACCGTCACCGTGTAGGTGCCGGGCTTCAGGTTGATCGACGCGGGCGTCTGCTGATTCTGCAGCTGGCCGTTGATGCGCACGCTGGCGCCGGGAGGATCGGAACTCACCATCAGGGTCCCGCCGGGCTGGCGCAGCGTGATCACCGGGACATCCATCGCGGTCGAACCCACGCGAATCTCGCGATATTCGTTCAGGTATCCGGCCTGGGAAATCGTGAGATGATGCACTCCCTGCGGACTGTGCAGCATGCACGGCGTCTGGCACGACTGGCTCAGATTGTCGTCGAGCACTGCCTTCGCTCCCGGTGGATTCGTGCTCACCCAGATATCCTCGAGCTGCGAGGGGGAAGCGGCTGCCGGCAGCGCATCGGCCCTGTCCGCAGCGGCGGGCGCCGCGTCGGTGGCAAGCGGCGGCAAAGGACTCGGTTTCGCATGCGGCAACTCCACCTCGGGCGGCACCACGGGCTCAACCGGCGGCGGGCCCGTTTGCAGGGGCCGCTGCGGCGTGGGCGCGGTGCTCGGATTGGAGAACGCATCGCTCACCGCATCCCGGATTTCAGAAATCACGCCCGGCGGAATCAGCCCCGCCCACCACGCAAAAGCCCCCGCGCCTCCCAGCAGCAACAGCATGCCGAGAAAGACGGGAAGAAAAATCGAGCTGCGCCGCGCCGCGGGTTCCGCTTCGGATTTCGCCGCTGTTGGCGGCGGTGGAGGCGGCGGGAGCGCCGGCGCGGCGCCTTCCGCCGGCAGATACGGGCCCGGTTCATTCCGGATTGCGCTCGTGGGCAGCGCCGCCGCGCTCCCGGGCGCAATCGGTTTCCAGCCATGCGAAGCCCCGCAGGCCATCTCGAGCGCCGCGACGAACGCGAGACAGCTGTCAAACCGGTTCGCCGGATTCTTCGCCAGCGCGCGCGCCAGCACCTGATCGATCGCCGCAGTGAGCGTGCCGTTGATCCGGCTCGGCGGCGGCGGATCTTCCGCCACGATCCTGTAAACGATATTGCCGAGCTGTTCGCCCTGAAACGGCCGCTCGCCGGTGAGAATCTCGTACGCGATCACCGCGAGCGAAAACTGATCCGAACGCCCGTCCACCGGATGACCCTGCACCTGCTCCGGCGACATATAGTTCGGCGTCCCCACGATGGTCCGCGTCTCGGT
>DASPQQ010000115.1:0-6228 GCA_035624885.1 Bryobacteraceae bacterium
AGTGACGCTGTGCGTCACGATGCGAACAAAAGGCGAAAATCGATTGTAGCAGGAAAAGGAAAATTACTCCACACGATAATTGGGAGCTTCTTTGGTGATGATCACGTCGTGGACGTGGCTTTCCTTCCAGCCGGCCGGCGACACCCGGACGAATCTGGCGTCGCTTTGCAGCTGGGCAATGGTCGAACAGCCGCAGTAGCCCATGCCGGCCTTGACGCCGCCAACCAATTGATAAACAAGGTCCGCCAGCGGTCCTTTGGAGGCTACCCGGCCTTCGATTCCTTCCGGAACCAGCTTCTGGGTGGGGTCGAGCGCGTACCGGTCCGTGCTGCCGCCGGCCATGGCTCCGAGAGAGCCCATGCCGCGGTAGGTTTTGAACGTCCGGCCCTGATAAAGGATGGTTTCGCCCGGGCTCTCGTCGGTGCCCGCCAGCAGGCTGCCGATCATGACCGCATCCGCGCCCGCCGCAATGGCCTTCGTGATGTCGCCCGAGTACTTGATGCCGCCATCGGCAACCAGCGGGATATCGTGCTCCTGCGCCGCCCTGCTGCAGGCCGCAATCGCGGTCAGTTGCGGAACACCCGCGCCGGAAACGATTCGCGTCGTACAGATCGAACCCGGCCCGATCCCGACCTTGATTCCGTCCACGCCGAGATCGATCAGCTCTTTCGCGGCTTCATAGGTCGCGATGTTGCCGACGATCAGCTGCACATCCGGCACCGAATTCTTCACCGCCTTCACGGCCAGAATCACGCGCAGGCTGTGCGCATGCGCGGTATCGATGGCGAGCACGTCCACCTTTCTCCGCACCAGTTCCTGCGCCCGTTCGAGAAAATCGCCCGTGGCGCCGATCGCCGCGCCCACCCGCAGACGCCCCTGCTCGTCCTTGGCCGAATTCGGATATTTCATTTTTTTCTGAATATCCTTGACGGTGATCAGGCCCTTGAGATAGTAGTTCTCGTCCACCACCAGCAGCTTTTCCACGCGATGGCGGTGCAGAATCTCTTCGGCTTCATCGAGCGTCGTTCCCACCGGAACGGTGATGAGATTGGTCTTCGTCATCACGTCTTCGATGGGCAGGTCGGAGCGCGATTCAAACCGCAGGTCGCGGTTGGTCAGAATCCCGACCAGCTTGCCTTCCCGCGTGACCGGAACACCGGAAATCCGGTAGCGCTGCATCAGCTCGAGCGCATCGGCAATCTTCTTCTCCGGACTGATCGTGATGGGATCGACAATCATCCCGCTCTCCGACCGCTTCACGCGATCGACCTCTTCGGCCTGCCGTTCGACCGTCATGTTCCGGTGGATAAATCCGATGCCGCCCTGCTGCGCCAGCGCGATGGCGAGATGGGATTCGGTAACCGTGTCCATCGCCGAGCTGACGATGGGAATGTTCAGGGGAATCTTGCGGGTGAGACGAGTACGACAGTCCGCTTCGGCCGGAAGAACTTCGCTGCGGGCGGGGACCAGAAGCACATCGTCGAAGGTGAGGCCCTCGGGGATCGCGTGCTGGATCATGCTGTTTGTGTGACTTCAGTGTAACGTGCCGGTGGTTTCGTCAATCAGGCCCCGGAACACGCGCCCGGAAACGCTGCTATCCTTGAGTTGACAGACCCCAATGGACCTGGAACTCAGGGATTATCTGGACGCGAAATTCGCCGGAGTGGACGGGAAATTCGCCGAACTGCGCACGGAGATGCGCACGGAATTTCGAAGTGGCATGGACGCACTGCGCGCTGAAATGGATACACGGTTTGCGGCGGTCGACGCGGAATTTGAAAGCGTACGCGCCGATCTCGAAAGACTCGAAACAAGACTCCTGACCGCCTTCCACAGCTGGGCAAGCCCCATGGAGGGCCGGGTGCGCGACATGAGCAAACTCGCTCTCGGATCGGCCGAGCGCCTCGGCATGCTGGAAGACCGCGTCAGCGCCATTGAGCGCAGGCTTGGCCTTCCGCCGCTCTAATCCTCTTCCGCGCTCTCGCCGACTTTCAGAACAGCCAGGAAGGCTTCCTGCGGAATCTCCACGCGCCCCACGCGCTTCATCCGCTTCTTGCCTTCCTTCTGCTTTTCGAGCAGCTTGCGCTTGCGCGTGATGTCGCCGCCATAGCACTTCGCCAGCACGTTCTTGCGCAGCGCGGAAATCGTCTCGCGCGCGATGATCTTCGAACCGATCGCCGCCTGCAGCGCGATCTCGAACATCTGCCGCGGAATGAGCTTGCGCATGCGCTCGATCAGCATGCGCCCGCGATCCTGCGCGAAATCGCGGTGCACGATCATCGACAGCGCGTCCACGGGCTCTCCGGCCACGAGCACATCGAGCCGCACCATCGGCGAAACCCGGTATCCCGCGAGGTGGTAATCCAGCGAAGCGTACCCGCGCGACACGCTCTTCAGCCGGTCATAGAAATCGAGCACGATCTCATTGAGCGGCATCTCGTAAACCAGCATCACGCGCCCCGCGCCGATATATTCGAACTTCTTCTGCACGCCGCGCTTCTCTTCCATCAGCGCCAGAATGCCGCCCAGATACTCTTCGCGCGTGATCACGCTCGCCTCGATGATCGGCTCTTCGATTTTCGCGATATTCGAAGGATCGGGAAACTTCGTCGGGTTATCGACCTCCAGCACTTCGCCCTTCGTGGTCGTGATCCGGTACCGCACGCCCGGCGCGGTCGTGATCAGGTCGATATTGAACTCGCGCTCGAGCCGCTCCTGCACGATCTCGAGATGCAGCAGCCCCAGAAACCCGGCCCGGAAACCGAAGCCGAGCGCGGCCGAACTTTCCGGCTCGAACGTCAGCGCGCTGTCGTTGAGGCGCAGCTTTTCGAGCGCATCGCGCAGCATTCCGTGCTCGTGCGATTCCACCGGATACAGGCCGGCGAACACCATCGGCTTGATCTCTTCAAACCCGGGCAAAGCCTCGCTCGCCGGGTTATTCGCATCGGTGATGGTATCGCCCACGCGCGCATCCGCCACGTTCTTGATGTTCGCGTAGAGGAAACCGACCTCGCCCGCTGTCAGCTCCTTCGCCGGCACAGCCTTCGGCGACTGGTATCCCAATCCTTCCACATCGAAGGTCTGCCCGTTCGCCCACAGCTTGATCTTCTGCCCCAGCGCCATCTTCCCGTCGACGATACGCGCCAGAATAATCACCCCGCGATAGGCGTCGAACCAGGAATCGAAAATCAGCGCGCGCAGCGGCGCATCGGGATTTCCCTTCGGCGGCGGGATCCGCTTCACGATCGCTTCGAGCGTCTCGTGAATCCCGATCCCCTGTTTCGCGCTCACCAGCAGCGCGTTGCTCGCATCGATCCCGATCACTTCCTCGATCTGCTCCCGCACCCGCTCGGGCTCGGCCGACGGCAGATCGATCTTGTTGATCACGGGAATGATCTCAAGGTTGTGATGAATCGCCAGATACGTGTTGGCCAGCGTCTGCGCCTCCACGCCCTGCGACGCATCCACCACCAGCAGCGCGCCTTCGCAGGCCTGCAGGCTGCGCGAAACCTCATAGGAGAAGTCCACGTGGCCCGGCGTGTCAATCAGGTTGAGCTGATACCAGTTGCCGTCTTCGGCCTGGTAATCGAGCCGCACCGCGTGCGCCTTGATGGTGATGCCGCGCTCGCGTTCGAGGTCCATCGAATCGAGCACCTGCGCCATCATCTCGCGCTGCGAGAGTGCGCCTGTCGTCTCCAGAAGCCGGTCTGCAAGCGTACTTTTGCCGTGATCGATGTGGGCAATGATAGAGAAATTCCGTATAAACTCGGGGACCATGCGGTAAGATGGGGCTGAACCTCAATTATCCCATACGCCGTAACCAATTCCCGCGTTTTGAGCAGGATAGGCGTATCCGATGCAGACCATGAGCCAGCCCACCGGCAGGACCTTCGAAGGCAGTCTGGAAGCAGCGAATCTGCGCTTTGCCATTATCGTGAGCCGCTTCAACAGCTTTGTCACGGACCGGCTGCTCGCCGGCGCGCTCGATGCGCTCAGCCGCAGCGGCGCGCAGCTCGAAAAAGTCGACCTGGTCCGCATCCCCGGCGCCTGGGAATTTTCGGTCACTGTCAAGGCGATGGCTCTGAGCAAGCGCTACGACGCCATCATCTGTCTCGGCGCCGTCATTCGCGGCGATACCCCGCACTTCGATTACGTGGCGGGCGAAGCCGCACGCGGACTCGCCGCGGCCTCGGCTGAATCCGGGCTCCCGATCGCCAACGGCGTGCTGACGACCAATACTCTCGAGCAGGCCATCGATCGCGCCGGCGGCAAAGCGGGCAACAAAGGTTTCGATGCCGCCATGACCGCCATCGAAATGGCAAATCTGTTACGCAGGCTGGCGCAGGCGTAGATGGCCAGACACCGCGCGCGCCGCCAGGCTCTCCAGTTGCTCTTCCAGTGGGACCTGCGCCGCACTCCGCTCGAGGAAATCCTCCGCGGCTTCTATGAATCGCTGCTGCTGAGCGAAGACAGTCCCGAGCGGCCCGCTCCCGACGAATTCGCCGAACAGTTGTTCCGCGGCGTCGTTTCCGAGGTCGCCCAGATCGACGAACGCATCCAGCGCCACGCCGAACACTGGCGTCTTGAACGCATGCCGACGGTCGATCGCAACATCCTGCGCCTCGCCGTCTACGAAATGCTGCGGCTGCCCACCCCGCCGGCCGTGGTGATCGACGAAGCGCTCGAACTGGCGCGGCAGTTCTCGAGCGAAGAGTCGGTGCACTTCGTCAATGGCGTGCTCGATGCGGTGCGGCGCGAACTGTATCCGGCCACGGCAACCTCACCCGCGGTTTGAAGGTGGCTGAGCTGGCTCGGATCCTCGCCATCGAAAGCAGCTGCGATGAGACGGCGGCCGCTGTTCTCGAAGACGAAACCCGCGTTCTCTCATCCGTCGTCTCCAGCCAGCTCGACGTGCACGGCAAATACGGCGGCGTGGTTCCCGAACTCGCTTCCCGCGAGCATCTGCGCAGCATCGTGCCCGTCGTGCGCGAAGCCATGGAACTCGCCGGCGTCGCCTGGAGCGGTCTCGACGCCGTCGCCGCCACGTCCGGCCCCGGCCTCGCCGGCTCGCTGCTGGTCGGCCTCACCTACGCCAAGTCGATCGCATTCGCCACCGGCATCCCGCTGATCGCGGTGAACCACATCGAAGGCCATATCCACGCCGTCATCCTCGAGCAGCGCCAGCGCGGCAACCCGGTCGAATTCCCCGCGCTCGCGCTCATCGTCAGCGGCGGCCACACCCACCTCTACGAAGCCCGCGCCGATGCGACTTACCGGCTCCTCGGCCGCACCCGCGACGATGCCGCCGGCGAAGCCTTCGACAAAGTCGCCAAACTTCTCGGCTTCGGCTATCCCGGCGGTCCGGTGATCGACAAACTGGCGCCGCACGGCAACCCGCACGGCGTCAAATTCACCCTCGCGAAGATGAAGGGCAACACGCTCGATTTCAGCTTCAGCGGCCTCAAAACGGCTGTGCTGCGCTGGGTCGAAGCCCACGACCTTTCGGCCGAAATCGAGGCCCGCAAAACGCTTCTCCGCAGCCATCACCCGAGCGTCGAAGAGTGGCTCGAAGTCACCCCGCGCGCCACGCTCGATCTCCTCGCCAGCTTCCAGTTCACCGTCGTCGATGAACTGCTTCGCCACGCGCTCCACGCCTCCGAACAACTCGAAGGCGCCAGATCCCTGATCATCTCCGGCGGCGTCTCCTGCAACTCAGGACTCCGCGCCGCGGCTACGCACGCCCAAATCGGCCTCCCGGTCTATTTCCCCTCACCGAGCCTCTCCACCGACAACGCGGTCATGATCGCCGCCGCGGCATTCCCCAAATTCCATCGCCGCGAATTTGCCCCGCTCTCGGCAGCGGCCGAACCGAATCTCGCCCTCGCCTGATTGAGGGGGGAAAGAGGGGGGAAACGGGGACAGCGCACTCAAATACAATTTCCTCCTGAGAATCGAGCGGCCTGATCCACACTACCCGGCTATGGCGCGAATACGCCGGATCTGCCTCGAAGGCGTCGCGTACCACATTACGCAGAGAGGAAACGGCCGGCAGCAGGTCTTCTTCAGCGACGCCGATCGCCAGCTTTACCTCGATCTGCTGGCTCGCTATGCGGGCGAAGAGAGGCTCCGCATTCAGGCGTACTGCCTGATGCCGAATCACACCCATCTGGTCGCGACGCCGGAACGCCCTGACTCCATGCCAGCCGCGCTTAGCCGCCTGCACGCCGA
>DASPQQ010000116.1:0-2922 GCA_035624885.1 Bryobacteraceae bacterium
CGCGGCGAAAGACTGCGCAGAATTCTGGCGAGCTCCGCCGGATAATGATCCACCGGCTGCACCTCGGTCACTTCGAACGCGCGCGGAAACGTCCGCCGCATCACCAGGCGATTCTCCAGCACGTACGATATTCCGCTGGGCGAGCGCGCATTGTCTTCGAGCACCAGATACTGCCCCGTCTTCGAATCGCGCACCAGATCGATCCCGGCGATGTGCACGTAAATATCGCGCGCCACCGTGAGGCCCGCCATCTCGCGGCGGAAATGCTTGCAGGAAAAAACCAGATTGCGCGGAATAATGCGGTCGCGCAGGATGCGCTGCGGCCCGTAGATATCGCGCAGGTAAAGATTCAGCGCCGTCACGCGCTGCTCGAGCCCGCGCTCAATCACATCCCATTCCGAACGCGGAATGATGCGCGGCACCAGATCGAAGGGAAAGAGGCGCTCCGTCCCGCGCCCGTCGCTGTAAACCGTGAAGGTGATGCCCTGCACCAGATACGAAAGATCGGCCAGCTTGCGCCGTTCCTCGAACACGGAAAGCGGCATGTTCGCCAGCTTCTCGTACATCGCCGCCGCGCACTGCCTCGGCCGGCCGTCCGGCGCGATCAGTTCGTCGTAAAACGGACCCGGGTCGTAGCCGTCAAAAAGCATCTGGCTGGCGGGCAGCTGGTTCGGAGCGGGATTCGATGCAGCCGTGGACATGGCAATTCCTTCTTGAGGAAAGAGCGGCGTGTCGAACGACTGGGGTCGGTGCCGTTTTCGTAAAGGCTTATTGTAACGCCCGGGTTCAGCCGTCCCCTTCGTCAGCGCCGGACTGCGCGGGGCGCTGGCCCAGAGTGAAACTGCTGCCATCCAGCCGCAAATCGAAGTCCGGCATCTCTTCCGGCGTTTCGGCCCCGGCGGGATCCGGCCCGGGTTCCGTCACCGAAGGCAGCTTCGCGGCTTCCTCGCGGCGCATCGCGAGCAGCGCGCGCAGCGCCGCTCTCCGCACCACTTCGCTCTCGTCTTTCACCAGCGCCGTCAGGCACGGCAGAAACCCGCTCCGCCCCATCACTCCCATCGCCCACGCTGCCGTGGCCCGGAAGCGGGGATTCGCATCTTCCGCCATCCGCATCACCTGCCCGGTGACGCCCGTTTCTCCCATCCGGTTGAGACCCACCAGGCAATTCCCCACCACGCGATTCGAGGCATCGAGCCTCGCCTCCCGCAGCAGCCTCCGCGCCGGCAGCGTATTCACGCCCCACAGCGATTCGACCGCGTTGGCCCGCACGCGCGCATCGCCATGCTCGAGCAGCCGCTGCACCCAGTCCGGATTCTTCGTTCTCCGGCCCACCAGCAGAGCCGTGCCCGCCGAAAGCCGCGGATCGTCGCTCTCCGCCAGATGGCTCACGATCGGCACCACCTGCGGGCTCGCCGATCCCTTGTCGAGAACCTCGATGGCCCGCGCCCCGCGCGCGCCCTTCAGCGCCCGCTCGTGATTGGCGCCCGTCCGGTCCGGCAACTGCTTCGCCAGCTTAATGTCGAACGAAGGATCCACGGCCAGCAGCCGCGGCATCGCGCAGTGGGATTTCAGCCTCGCGGCATCCCCGGGGTCCGAAAGCTTCTGGAAGACCGACTTCTGGCGCAGCATCAGAGCCGCGAGATACCGCAGGGCATGCGATTGCCCCGGTGCTCCGAGGTGCCGCATGGCCGCGGCCGCGAACGAATCCGGATCCTCCTGCGCCAGACGCCGGATGAACTGGGCGCACCGGGGGTTGCGGTCGAACTCCGCAACCGCCCGGTCGAGCCACCTGTCGACGAACTCCTGCCTGGTTTCCACGCGCGATCCGCCTGGCCATCTATCGGCGGATGGGGAATATTACTTCAGCAGGTCCGGGCGAAAGCGCCTGGTTTTTTCGAGCGCCGCCTGCTTCCGCCACTTGCGGATTTCCGCGTGGTTGCCCCCCAGAAGCACCTCCGGAACCTTCCAGCCGCGAAAATCGGCCGGCCGCGTCCAGTGCGGATAATCGAGAATCCCTTCTTCAAATGACTCATGCACCGTGGATTCCTGATTCCCGACCACTCCCGGCAGCAGGCGCGCCACCGTATCCACCACCACCGCGGCAGCCAGTTCGCCGCCGCTCAGCACGTAGTCGCCGATCGAAAGCTCGTCATCGGCCAGATGCTCCGCCACGCGCTCATCCACGCCTTCATAACGGCCGCAGATCAGCAGAAGCTCGTCGTTATCGAGCAGCTCGCGCGCCACCTTCTGATCGAATTTGCGTCCCTGCGCCGAAAGCAGGATGATCTTCTGCCGTGGAGTCCGCTCCGGCCAGATCGATTCCACCGCGTCGAAGATCGGCTCGCACTTGAGCACCATCCCTTCGCCGCCGCCGAACGGCCGGTCGTCCACCGTGCGATGCACATCGTGCGTCCACTGCCGCAGATCGTGAACCTTCAGCTCGAGCGCCCCGTATTCGGCCGCGCGCGCCACCACGCCGTGCCGGAAAGGCCCTTCGAAGAAATCGGGAAAGATGGTCAGCAGGTGGAACTTCACAGGGCTTTCTTCACAGTTCTTCCAGTCCCTCCGGCAGTTCGGCCAGAATCAGCTTCTCCGCCGGCCGGATATCCACGCAGATGGCTTTCACGAACGGAATCGAGAGCCGGCCGTGATCGATCTCGAGCAGCGGAGGCCCGCCGTACTCCTCGAAACCGGTGACTTTCCCGATCACGCGCCCCGCAGCCCGGTCCCGCACCTCGCACCCGATCAGATCGGATTGAAAGTACTCGCCCGGCTCGAGCTCCACGCGCTCGGAAAGCGGCACCTGCACTTCCGCGCCGCGCAGCTTCTCCGCATCGGAAATCGAATCCACCCCGGCAAACTTGAAAATCAGAGTCCCCGAGTGCTCCCAGACCTCTTCTACCGTGTGTGTGGACGCGGCTT
>DASPQQ010000117.1:0-4072 GCA_035624885.1 Bryobacteraceae bacterium
CACGGCGAAGCAGGCCTCGTCGCCCGCCTGCGCGAAGTGCTCGAAATGCCGGAATCGGAACGCGACCGGTACCGCCGGAGAGCCCTTGAGCGCGTGCGCGAACGCTACGACTGGGAAGCCGTCACCACCGAGTACGAGCGCCTGCTGACCGGCCTGCGAAAATAGAATTTTTGGTGCCGAGCTCCCGCTGTTACGTCGAAATTTCACGTTCCCAGATCCGGGCCAACTTCCGTTCCGTCCGCGCCGCCGCGGGGCCTTCCACCGACGTTCTGGCCGTCGTCAAAGCCGACGCCTACGGGCACGGCGCCGTCGAAGTCTCGCGCGTATTATGCGAGGAAGGCGCGCGCTGGCTCGCGGTCAGCTCGGTCGATGAAGGCATCACCCTCCGCCGCGCCGGCATTCCCGCCCGCATCCTCGTCATGGCCGGCGTCATGCCGTGGGAATACGGCGCGCTGCGTGAATTCCGGCTCACGCCGGTCGCGCATTCGCTCGACGATCTGCGCCGGCTCGATGAAGACGGGCCCATCGACGTTCACCTTAAAGTCGATACCGGGCTCAACCGTCTCGGCACCGCCGCGCCGGCGGGCGAAATCGCCAGCGTGATTCGAAACCTGCGAGCCGTTCGCATTGAAGGCCTGATGTCGCACTTCGCCTCCGCCGCCGATCCCGCTTCGCCTCAGACGGCCGATCAGATCGCCGCCTTCAACCGCATGCACCAGGCTCTCGCGGCCCAAGGCATCCAGCCGCCGGTGATGCATTTCTCGAGCACCAACGCCATCGTCTATCCGCGCCGCGACGCCTGGCTCTCGCTCGTTCGCCCCGGCATCGCCATTTACGGCTATGTTCCCTCCGCGCGCGGTCAGGCGCCGGCCCCGGCCATCTCGGTGAAGCCCATCCTTTCCTGGCGCACGCGCATCATCCTCGTGAAGGACATTCCCGCCGGTGCGAAGGTCGGCTATGGCGGCACTTTCGTCGCGCCGCATCCGATGCGCATCGCCGTCCTCGCCGCCGGATACGCCGATGGCATCCCGCACCGTCTCTCGAACAAAGGGAAAGTCATCGCCGGAGGCCAGCTTGCGCCCATCCTCGGCACGGTCTCGATGGATCTCACCACCATCGACATCTCGAAATCCCCGCACCTTCGTCCCGGCGACGAAGTCACGCTTCTCGGCAGCGAAGGCCCGGTCTCGCTCGACGCCCAGCAGATCGCGCGCCTCGCCGGAACCATCGCCTACAACGTCCTCTGCGGCATCAGCGCCCGCGTGAAGAGGTTCTATGTCGACTGACCGGTTGCTCCGCACCGTTCTGTTGCTGCACATCCTCGGCGTGATCGTCCAGGCCACGCTCGCGGGCCAGTTCCTCTCCGGCACGGACAGCGCCGTCGAGATCCACGAAGTCACCGGCTGGCTCGTCGTCACGTTCGGCTTCGTCCAGATCCTCCTCGCCATCGTTTCCAGATCCGCGCCGCTCTGGTTCGTCATCGCCAGCGTCGGCACTTTTCTCGGCGAAGCCCTGCAGGTCGGCACCGGCTACGGGCGGTTCCTCAACGTCCACATCCCTCTCGCCATCCTGATCTTCGGCCTCGTCATCTGGCAAACCACCTGGCTCTTCTGCGAGCGCAAGGCATGAAACTGACGCGCCGCGATGCACTGAAACTCGGGCTCACGTTTCCTCTCGCGTCCGCCTGCATCAGCCAGCGTCCCGAAGCCCGGCTGCTCCCCAGCCGCGCGCCCATTCCGAAGCTGTTCGAAGTCCCGCTGCCGCGCGCTGCCGTGCTCGCACCGGTCCGGACCGACGACACCACCGATTACTACGAAGTCACCGTCCGCCCCGCTGCGGCGAAAATCCTTCCCGGCCTGACCACGCAGATCTGGGGCTATAACGGAACCTTCCCCGGCCCCACCATCGAAGCCCGCTCGGGCCGCCGTGTTTCCTTCAAACTGCGCAACGAGCTCCCCGTCCCCGTCGCCAGCCACCTTCACGGTGGACGCACGCCACCCGAGAGCGACGGCTACCCGACCGACCTCATACTTCCCGTCGGCGGTTTCGAGCACCCTCTTCACCACGATCCCCGCGCCAGCATCGCGCACGATGCGCGCGAATATCTCTATCCCAACCAGCAGCGCGCCGCCACGCTCTGGTACCACGATCACCGCATGGACTTCACCGCGCCTCAGGTCTGGCGCGGTCTCGCTGGCTTCTACATCCTGCGCGATGACGAAGAAGCGAAGCTCCCGCTGCCCCGCGGCGATCGCGAAATCGCCTTCGTCATCTGCGACCGCTCCTTCGATGCCGACGGTTCTTTCCTCTACCCCTCCGTCGATCCCACGCTGCGCGAAAAAATGGGCGTCCCGCCCGAGTATTCCGGCGGAGTCCAGGGCGATGTGATCCTCGTCAACGGCGCGCCCTGGCCGGTCCTCGAAGTGGCCAACGTGAAATACCGCTTCCGCATCCTCAACGGCTCGAACGCCCGCCGCTTCGAACTCGCTCTCGACCCCGCGCCTTCCGGCGGCCACGCCTTCACCCAGATCGGCAGCGATGGCGGTCTGCTCGGCGCGCCCGTCACCCACTCCACCATCCGCATGTCGCAGGCCCAGCGCTTCGACGTCATCATCGACTTCGCGCGCTACCCCGCGGGCTCGAAGATCACCCTCCGCAATCTGCTCGATTCCGGCCCCACCGGCCAGATCCTGCAATTCCACGTCACCCGCAGCGAACGCGACGATGCCGCCATCCCCGAACGCCTCTCCAACTACGAAGCCCCCGATCGCAGCACCGCCCGGATCACCCGCGTCTTCCGCTTCAGCTACAAACGCGGCATGACTTCCTGGACCATCAACGGCAAACCCTTCGATCCCGCCCGCATGGACGCCCGCCCTGCGCTCGGCTCAACCGAAATCTGGCGCATGGAAACCGACTTCAACCATCCGCTCCATCTTCACCTGGTCCACTTCCGCGTGCTCGGCCACAGCGGCCGCCCCACCCAATGGGACGCGGGCTGGAAGGATACGATTGATCTGGGGCCCGGTGCGACCGCGAATCTTCTCATCCGGTTCGACGGCTACCGGGGACGTTACGTGTTCCACTGCCACAACTTGGAGCACGAAGATATGGGGATGATGGCGAACTTCGAGGTCGTCTGAGGGGGGATCAAAGGAGGATATGCATTTTCCAAGCCCTGGAGTGTCCCGTCTGGCCGGAGTGACCGCGGGACTGGCGCTCGCGACCATCGTATCCGGAGCCGTTCTCACCAGCGATTTCATGATCGAATCGGCCGCCGCGTCCGCCGCGCAGGCCGGCCGCATCCATCAGGATCTGGGCTTTGTCGTGGCTGTCCTGACGGTCATTCTGCTGCTCTGGCTTCGGCCGACGAACACCCGGGGCTGGCTGCGCGGCATCAGCTGGGCTTCGGTCGGCGTCGTCGCGGTGGAAGGAGCGCTTTCCATGCTGCAGGTGAAAGCGCCGCTGCCCATGTGGCAAAGCCTCGCCCACGCCATCCTCGCGCCCGTGCTCCTCGCGCTGCTCGCCGCCATCGGTTGTTTCACACTGCCTGAATGGCAAATGGACCCCGACCCGGTCAATCTCTCGGAATACCCGATCGTTCCGGCCGCGGCCAAAGCCGCGCCCGTGCTTGTCCTGCTGCAGAGCGCCATGGGCGCCGCCTATCGTCACAAGGAGTGGAGCGTCATGCCGCACATGGCGGGCGCCATGCTCGTGGCCGCCGTGATGCTCGTCGTCCCCGTGATGCTGCTGCAGCAGTTCCCGCAGCACCCGAGTTTACGCCCCGTCGCCATCGCCGCCATGTCGGCAGCCCTGCTTCAGATCACGCTTGGGATCGGGGCCTTCGTGATGCGCCTGCTCGATTTCGACACCAGCACGACCTTCGTCGCCATCGCCGCCTCGCATGTCTCCGTCGGCGCACTCACGCTCGCCGCCAGCCTCGTGATGGCCATCGAAGTCGGCCGCTGCACGCCTGAATCCTGAAAACCGTGCACTGAGGAAAACCGGGACAGACTCCTTTTTCGCGTTACAAAACTTCTGCGTGAGAGCCGGGACGGCGCGAAAAAGGTTG
>DASPQQ010000118.1:0-11428 GCA_035624885.1 Bryobacteraceae bacterium
GCCGCCATCGACAACGCCCAGCTCTATACCCGCGGCGCGCGCCAGTACCGGCTGATCAACACGCTGTCGAAAATCTCCACCGAATTCTCCTCGATTCTCGATCTCGACGAACTGCTGAGCAAAGTCGCCTCCACCGTGCGCGGCCTCATCAATTACCACGCCTTCAGCATTCTTCTGGTGGATGAGGCGGCGCGGGTGCTGCGCCACCGCTTCAGCATCCGCTACGACGAGCGCGTCAACCTCGACAACATCCCGCTGGGCCTCGGCATCACCGGCGCCGCCGCCACCGCGCGCGACGTGGTGCGCGTGCACGATACCACGGCCGATCCGCGCTTCATCGCCACCCACCCCGGAATTCGCAGCGAAGTCGCGGTCCCGCTGATGCTGCGCGACCGCGTGATCGGCGTGCTGAACCTTGAAAGCGAACGCATCGGCTTCTTCACCGAAGATCACGCCCGCACCCTCACGCTGCTCGCGCCGTCCGTGGCCATCGCCATCGAAAACGCGCGCCTCTATCAGGAAATCGGCGAACGCGAGCGGCGCATGCAGGAAGATCTGCGGGCCGCGTTCGAACTGCAGACCGTCCTTCTGCCCCAGGAAGCGCCCCAGGTGGATGGCCTCGAGATCGCCATCGGGCTGCGCCCGGCGCGCGAAATCAGCGGCGATCTCTACGATTTTTTCGAGCACGAACAGCACTTCGTCATCGCTTTCGGCGATTCGAGCGGCAAGGGCGCCGCCGCCGCTCTCTACGGCGCCATGGTCAACGGACGCATGCGCGGGCTCGCGCAGCGCCGCCGCAAACCGGCCGAACTGATGAAGGCCCTGAACGACGCGCTGATGCAGCGCAAAGTCGAGGGCCGCTACGTGACTCTCCTGCTTCTGCTCTGGCATGCGCATTCGAAGAGCTTCACCATGTCGAACGCCGGCGGCTCGCCGCCCATGATCTGCCGTGACGGCGAAATCCTCCGCGCCGAGGCGGAGGGCGTGCCTCTGGGTCTTTTGCCCGACCGCGAATACGATGAACTCGTGTTCCCCGCCAGACCCGGCGATCTGTTCGTGCTCTTCTCCGACGGCGTTTCCGACCACCTCAGCCCGGCCGGCGAGGAATACGGACGCGGGCGCCTCGCGAAAATCGTCAAAGTCTGCTGCGACCTGACGCCGCAGGAGATCGTGGACGAAATCTTCGCCGATCTCGAGCGCTTCAACACCGTCAAATTCGACGATCAGACCCTGATCGTGATGAGAGTCGCCTGATGTTTGAATACTTCGAAAACAACTTCCGCTGCGATCAGGTGGATCTCGCGGAAATCGCGCGCGAAGCCGGAACGCCCTGCTACGTCTATTCCGCGCAATCCATTCTCGACGCGTATCACGCCTACGACCGCGCCTTCGGCGACATGCCGCACATGGTCTGTTACGCGGTGAAGGCGAATTCGACGCTCGGCGTGCTGTCGCTGCTCGCCAGAGCCGGCTGCGGTTTCGATATCGTCTCGGGCGGCGAACTGCATCGCGTGATCGCCGCGGGCGGCGATCCCTCGCGCGTCGTCTTCTCCGGCGTCGGCAAAACCCCGGCCGAGATCGAGCTCGCGCTGCGCAGCGGCATTTCGAACTTCAACTGCGAATCGGAAGCCGAACTCGCCGAGATCAATGCGGTCGCCCAGCGTCTCGGCATGATCGCCCGCTTCGCGCTGCGCGTCAACCCGGACGTGAACGCGGTAACCCACAAATACATCAGCACCGGCATGCGCGAGCACAAGTTCGGCATCGACATCGCCGAAGCTCCCGCGGTTTACCGCCGTTCGCTCGCATACCGGAACCTGCGCGCCACCGGAGTCGATTGCCACATCGGTTCGCAGATTCTCGATTACTCCTCGATCCTCGAAGCCGCGGGGAAGGTGCTGGCGCTGATCGAGACGCTGCGCGCCGAAGGCCATGCCATCGATCATGCTGATCTCGGCGGCGGTCTCGGCATCACCTATGAGCCGGGCCGGCAGGCTCCGGCGATCCGGGATTTCGTCGCCGCCCTGCGCCAGTGCATCGGTGAGCGGAATCTCACCGTCATGATCGAACCGGGGCGTTCCATCGTGGGCAACGCGGGCGTGCTGCTCACGAAGGTTCTCTATCGCAAACGCACGGAGAGCAGGGAATTCGTGGTGGTCGACGCGGCCATGAACGATCTCATCCGCCCGGTTCTCTACGAAGCGCATCACGAGATTCTGCCGCTCAGAAAAACCGCCGCGCCGCACATCACGGCCGACGTCGTCGGACCCGTCTGCGAAACCGGCGATTTTCTGGCGCGCGGCCGGACCATGCCGGGCGTCTCGGCCGGGGACTATCTGGCGGTCATGTCCGCTGGAGCTTATGGCTTCGTGCAGGCATCCAATTACAATTCCCGGCCACGCGCCGCCGAGGTTCTGGTGGAAGGGGATCGCTGGCGGATTATCCGCCGGCGCGAAACGTACGAAGACCTGATGCGAGGAGAGACCGCATGACCGACCCGCGTTTTCCGATCGGGAAGTTCCACGCGCCCGAAACCATAACGCCCGAAGACCGCGCCGCCTGGATCGATGCCATCCGGGTGGCTCCGGCGCTTTTCCGTGAGGCCATCGCCGGCCTCGACCCCGCGCAGCTCGATACGCCGTATCGGGAAGGCGGCTGGACCGTCCGTCAGGTCGCGCATCATGTGCCCGACAGCCACATGAACGCCTTCATCCGCTTCAAGCTGGCGCTGACGGAAACCGATCCCGTCATCAAACCCTACGCGGAAGCTGAGTGGGCGAAACTGAACGACGTGACCGGTACGCCCGTCGAGACATCCCTCGTGCTGCTCGAAAAACTCCACGAGCGCTGGGTCAATCTCCTGCGCGGGATCTCCGAAGAAGGCTGGAAACGGCGTTACGTGCATCCGGAAATGGGGCCCGTGCCGCTCGAACGGGCTCTCGGCCTCTATGCCTGGCACGCGCAACACCACACCGCGCATGTGACGGAACTGCGCAAACGCAACGGCTGGCAGCCGTTCCAGTGAAGCGTCCTGGCGAAAACACAACCGGAACAGAGGACGCGCGGCGCTCGCCGCGCCTGTACCTGCGGCTTCAGAGACTGTGGGAACTGCGCTCAGGGCCTTTGGTCCCAAGTAGCCGCTGAGGAAAACCGGGACAGACTCCTTTTCGCGTTACAAAACTTCTGCGTGAGAGCCAGGACGGCGCGAAAAAGGTTGTCTGTACCGGATTTTCCGGACCACCCTCGCAGCCGGACACCCGTGAACCGGAGTTCTCACACAGACTCTTCAGCCGCGGCCTCCCGCTCCACGAGGACGGTAACCTTATGAGCGGAAACGCCTGCTAGTCTTCGTCGTGGTCCTCGCGGACCGGCTCTTCCATTTCCTCGTCTTCGTCCGGCTTCGAGTAGTAGTAGGTGTACTTGCTGTAGAGTTCGCCGGCGCGCGCTCCGTTGGCCACGATCCCGAGCACGTTGTTTTCGCACAGGGTCTGCATGGCGCGGATCACGTTGTCGTAGGTCGTCGAGCCGATGCGCACCACGATGATCGTGCCGTCCGTCATGGTCGAAAGCAGGTTGGCGTCGGCCGAGAACAGCAGCGGCGGGGTATCGAGAACGGTCCAGTTGAAGATGCGGCGGAAGCCCTCGAACGTGTGCTTCACATGGCGCAGATTGAGGATTTCGAGCGGATTCTTGACCGCCGATCCCGCCGGCATGAAATAGAGGTTCGAGTTCCCGACGTGGCGGATGCAGTCTTCGAGCGGCCGCTGGGCGAGAAGGAAGTCCGAAAATCCCGGCGTGCGGTCGCACTGCAGAAGGTTGTGCACCGTCGGGCGGCGCAGGTCGAGATCGGCCAGAAGAACCGGCGTTTCCAGCTGCGCCTGCGCGAGGGCCAGATTCACGGCGGTGAACGTCTTGCCTTCCGCCGGTGACGCGCTCGTCACCACGAGCGAGTGCAGATCCTGCTGGCTCTGCAGGTGGTTGAGCCGCGTCCGCAGGCTGCGGAATTCCTCCGCCGGAACTTCGTGCGGCTTTTCCGGGTCGATCAGGTGCGTTTCGGGCGCCGGCCGGTAGGGAATCACTTTGCAGCGGTTCAGCAGGCCGCGCCAGTCGACGTCGAGCTGCCGCGTATCCGGAGTGCGGATGATGCCGCCGTCCGATCCCGGAACCGGGATATTCAGCGGCGAGGTTCCCGCTACGCCATTTTCATCCGCGACCACCAGGGAACCGGAATGACCGGCCGGCAGTGCGGGCGTTTCGCCCGAACCGGCATCCAGCAATTGCTCGGCTCTGCGAAGGGCATCGTGTACGCGGCTCATGAATTCCTGTCCATTTCCTATTCTCGGATATTCCCCGGCCCGCCGGCTATGTTGCCACCGTGTAGTGGTAGTAGAGCGCGGCGCTCACCGCCAGAATCCCGAGGATCACGGCTGCTGACCAGGCCACATAACCGATCCGGCGCTTCCTCCGCACCAGCATCGTGTTTTCAAGCAGCGGCACGCTGCACAGCACGGGAAGATTTGTGTAGGCACGGACGTCCTTCAGGTTCTTGAGCGACGTGTCCTTCGCCTCCTGCACCCCCGCCATGGCGAATCCGATCACCAGTGAAATCGCCGCTCCGCCGCCCACCCACAGGTAGCGGTTCGGTTTCGCGGGCTGTTCCGGAAGACTCGGCGAGTCCAGAACTTCGAGCTGCTCGCCGGCCTTGCGCTGCAGCAGTTCGTTGCTCTGCTGGGTGAGCTGCTGTTTGCTCTGCAGCTCGTCGTATTTCTTGGTCGCCGCCTGCTGGTCCCGGATCAGATCGGCATACTTGGCCTCGAGCCCTGTCGTGGCCGCCAGCTTTTCCTGGTAGGTAACCATCAGCGCGTTGATCCGCTGCTGCTCCTTGAGCAGGTTTTCATGCTGCATGCGCAGCGTTTCGATCGACGCCTTGGTCTGGTTGATCTGCCCCTGCAGATTGGTTGCCGTCTGCGCCTGGGCGAACGTCGTCGCATGCTTCACCGGATCGCGCGGCCTGGCTGCCTCCCCGGCTTCCTCGTCGGCCTGTTTTTTCACCAGATCGTCGCGTTCCCTGCGGAGAACCTCGATCCGCTTTTCCGCATCGCGAATATCCGGATAAGTGGGCTTGTACACCTGCTTCATCTGTTCCAGATTCGATTCCATCTGCGTGATGGTCCGGCTCAGCTCCACCAGCCGCTCGTTCTGCCGCCGCACCTGGACCGGCGCCGTCACGTTTTCCGAATCCCGGTCGAACGCGTCGAGCAGGCTGAGCTGGCTGTTCAGGGTTTCGAGGTGGGTATCCATCTGCACGCGCTCCTGCGCGATGCGATTGATCATTTCGCCGATGCCGGCCGCCTGCGACTGCAGCGCCGAAAGCTGCGCCATGTTCATGTTTGTCGATTCGGGAAGTTTGCCGGCGTTATCCACGCGGAACTGCGTCAGCTCTTCCGTCAGCCGGTCGAGATTGGCCTTGGCTTCCGCCAGTTCGTCGCGGACGAAGTTGGTGACAATATTCTGCTGGTCGCGCTGCGTGGTCAGGTTCACTTCCTGGAACTTGGTGATCATCGTCTGCACCACGGCCTGCGCCTTGTGCGGATCGCTGTACGAGAACGAAATCATGAACGCCGAGGCCTTGCGGTCCACCGCCTGGCCGGGCATGGAAATGATGGCGATCTTGATGTCGCGCGTGCGCATTTCCTCGATCACGTCTTCGAGCGGCTTGCTGGCGCGCTCGGATTTGTACAGGTCGAGGCGCGGGTCCTGAATGACGGACGAAAGGCTGGTGCGGCTCAGGATTTCGTTCTCCATCTGGGTGATGCGCTCGGTGAGATGCTGGTTGATCGTGGTCGGAGCAATGTCGGACGAGATCTGCTCCGGCGTGATCTGCATTTCCGCCGTCGAGACGTACGTGTTCGGCAGCAGGAACGCGACGACGATCGAAACGACGATCCCGAAGAACGTGGGCCCCGCGATCCATCCCGCATGGCGTCTCGCGATATCGATGTAGTCCTCGAGATCGAGAGGGCGGCGGGAAATTGCTACATAGCCTGCGGCTGTACTGCTCATGACACTAGCTTCTCCGATTACTGGGGAACGATGATTCTGTCCCCGTTTTCGAGGGGGATATCCTGCGCCAGGTTCTTGCCCTGGAGCACCTCTTTGTAGTTGAAGTTGAACCTCTTGGTGCCCCGCAGCACATAGATCTTCTTCTGGTTGGCGGTGTCGCGCATCCCGGCGATGGTCAAAGCCTCGAAGATCGTCGTCTTCCCGACCAGCGGATAATCGCCGGGGCGGCCAACTTCTCCCGTGACCAGATACTTCTTGCTGTTGACCTTCGTGACCTGGACGTCAATCTGCGGGTCGTTGAGGTATTCGCCCAGTCTGGTCTTCAGCTCGTCGATCAGCTGCGCCCTCGTCAGGCCGTCCGCCTTGACTTCCCCGATCAGCGCGAGTGAAATCATCCCGTCGGGACCGACGTCCACCATCCCGGTCAGGTTTGTGTTGTTCCAGACCCGAATGTAGAGGACATCGAGCGCGCCGATCACATAGGGTTTTCCGTCGGCTCCCTCGGTAACCGCCGGCCTGGGCAAGGGCGGATTGGTCGCTGCCTGCGCGGCTGGTGGTTTTTTCGCCGGAGGCGGTTCGAGAGTCGGATCGGCGGGCGCCGGAGCGGGTGCCGCTTCAGGCGCCGGACTCGCCGGCGGCGCTGCCGGAGCAGCAGGTGCCGGAGCGGCAGGTGCGGGAGCAGCAGGTGCCGGAGCGGCAGGTGCCGGAGCGGCAGGTGCCGGAGCGGGCGGAGCCGGCGGCGCCTTGGCCGGCTCGGGCTGCGGATGCGCCGGCGTCAGCACGGGCGCTTCGAGCGTCGCCGGCGTGGATTCGTCATGCTCGGCGGATGCGGGAGCGGCCGGAGCCTGGGCCATCGATAAAGCGACCGCACAGAACATCAGCGCCGGGATCCTGAACCAGAATCTCATCTCGTGTTTTTGCCTTGATTCCGCACTCCCAATGGTATCAAGTTGAGGGAAGGCCAGCATTATACTGGCATGGATAATGGATAAAGCCATGACCAGTACCCGCTGGTTCCTCGCCAAAACCGACCCGGAGACGTACCCGATCGAACAGCTCGAGAAGGACAGCCAGACGGTCTGGGACGGCGTGCGCAATCCAACCGCCCTCCGCGCCATCCGCGACATGAAGGCCGGCGACCGCGTTTTCATCTATCACAGCATGGGTGAAGCCGCCATCGTGGGTCTGGCTGACATCGTCGGAGGCGGACGGCCCGATTCCAAAGATCCCAAACTCGCCGTCGCCGACTTCCGTTATGCGGGCCGCGTCGACCCTCCCGTGACCCTCCGCGAAATCAAGGAATCCGGCCTGTTCGCCGACTGGGCTCTGGTGCGTCAAAGCCGTCTCTCCACCATGCCCGCGCCGGCTTCTTTCGTCGCCTGGATCAAGAAGAAGCGGCCCTCGGCCGGCATCTGAAACGCGCTCTTTTCAGACTGCGTAATTCGGTTTACCAGCAAAATCTGAGCCGCGGGATTCCAAAAATGGAAAGGCATTTTGAGGACCGTTTGCTAACCTGTTTATTTCTCGTCGGATAATGCGAGGAATCTTCGAATATTTGTGGCCCTTGAAGTGCACTAACTCGATGGGGATTCAGCAGTACCAAATCATCCGAGCCTGAACCGCGATGCTGCAGGAACTCAGATTCCAGCTCTCCACCGCTCTGCTCACCGTGCTCACCATCACGGCCGCGGTCGCTGTGGCGTGGAATTACCAGCAGATCCACCGTTTCCGGCTGCCCGATGACGGAGTCGTCTGGGCGGACCGGGCTGGCGACGTGCAGGCGGTCAAAGTCGTCCCCGAGGGTCCCGCCGACCGGGCGGGAATCCGGCCCAGGGACGTTCTTGTTTCCATCCAGTCGGTTCCCGTCAGAGACACGGCGGACGTGCCGCGCCGCCTCGCTTATATCGGCGCCTGGGCGAAGGTCTCTTATGTCGTGCGCCGCGCGGGCGTGGATGTGCCGGTCTCGGTCATTGTCGGAGAAGCGGTGCGCGGCTTCGCCATCGCCTGGCAGTACGTGGTGGGTGTCGCGTTTCTCGCCATCGGACTGTTCGTCTATTTCCGCCGCGGCAGCGCTTACAAGGCGCGGCACTTCTATATCTTCTGTCTCGTCTCGTTCATCGCCTACGGCTTTCACTACACGGGAAAGCTCAACGCTTTCGATATGGCGATGTACTGGGGCAACCTGGTGGCGGGCTGGCTCGCCCCCGCGCTGTTCCTGCATTTCTGCCTGACGTTCCCCGAGCCTCGCGAGTGGTATCGCCGCTGGCTCGCGCCGCTGATCTACGCGCCGGGCGCGCTCCTGACTCTGATCGCTCTCGCCTTCGCCTCCGGGTTGCTCGTGGCCCAGGGCACTTCCGCGCTCGACATCCGCAACGCGCTCGACCGCGTCTGGATGGCCCTTCTCACGCTGTCGTACGCCGCCAGTGGCGTTGTTCTGCAGGCCGGCTACCGCAAAGCCGACGATCCGGTGGTCCGCCAGCAGCTCAAGTGGCTGCGCAACGGCATGCTGTTCGGCTTCGGCCCGTTCGCCGTCATCTACGCCATCCCCTGGGTGCTCGGCTTCGAGATGAGCCCGTATCAGAACTACGCGGTTGCCACGCTGCCGCTCGTGCCTCTGACGATCGCCTATGCCATCGTGCGCTACCGCCTGATGGATGTCGACGTGATCTTCCGCCGCGGCTATGCCTACACGCTCGCCACGCTCGCGGTGCTGGCCGCGTTCTACGCGCTGGTCTTCTCGCTCGGCAGCCTCGTGCAGAAGAATTTCAAGGACCTCGGCAACGCGGGCCTCGTGATGGTCATGCTGATCGCGACCTTCCTGTTCCAGCCCATCCGCAACTGGATCCAGGAACGGCTGGACCGTTACTTCTATCGCGACCGCTACGATTACCGCCGCACCCTCATCGAATTCGCGCGCGAGCTGAACTCGGAAACCGATCTCGATTCCATGCTGCAGTCGGTCGCGGACCGGCTGATGCAGACGCTTTCCATCCGCCACGTGGCCTTCTTCATGGCGGATGAGGAAGCGCATTCCGAAGCCGCCGCAAACGCCGTCTGGCGTCTGCGCATGTCGATGGGATCGAGCGGGCGTCCGCTCTACTCGCGTTCGTCGCTCGATCTGAGCTTCCTCAACTGGCCCGAACGCGGACCCTGGATCTTCTTCGACCGCACCCGCTTCCGCATGGACGCGGTGGCGCAGAGCTGGCCGGCTTCCGTGCGCCAGACCATCGCCGATCTCGATCTCAACTACTATCTGCCCTGCACGGTGCGCGGCCGCACCATCGCCTTCCTCGGCGTGAGCCGCACCGAAACCGGCGAATTCCTTTCCAGCGACGACGTCGAGCTGCTGCTCACCCTCGCCAACTACGTCGGCATCGCCGCCGAAAACGCCAGCCTCTATCTTTCGCTCAAGCGCAAGGTCGACGAATACGAACGCCTCAAGGAGTTCAGCGAGAACATCGTCGAATCGATCAACGTCGGCATCCTGGCCGCCGGCCTCGACGATCGCGTGGAGAGCTGGAACACCCAGATGGAGCGGATCAGCGGCATCGGCCGCGCCGACGCCGTCGGCCGCACGCTGGCCGAGCTCTTCCCCGCGCCGCTCATCGAACAGTTCCGGCTGGCCAGCGGCGGCATGACCATCCACCATCTCGACAAGTTCACGCTCGATACGGGCAAAGGCGAAGCGACCATGAACATCGCCATCGCGCCGCTGGTTTCGCGCGACATGCAGCGCATCGGCCGCCTCGTCATCTTCGACGACATTACGGACCGCGCCGAACTCGAGCGCCGCCTCGTGCAGGCCGACAAGCTTTCGAGCATCGGGCTTCTCGCGGCCGGCGTGGCGCATGAAGTGAATACCCCGCTTGCGGTGATTTCCACCTACGCCCAGATGCTGGCCAAGCAGGTTTCCGACGACGAGCAGAAATCGCGCATGCTCGACAAGATCGCGCGCCAGACCTTCCGGGCCAGCGAAATCGTCAACTCGCTGCTCAATTTCTCGCGCACCTCGTCTGCCGAATTCAGCGAAGTCCGGCTCAACGTGGTCATTCAGGAAACCCTTTCGCTGCTCTCGCACCAGATGAAGAAGGCCGGGGTCGAAGTGATCACCCGGCTCGACCAGCAGCTCGAACCGGTGCGCGGCAACTCCGGCAAGCTGCAGCAGGTCTTCCTCAATCTCTTCCTGAACGCCCGCGATGCCATGGAGCCGCGCGGTGTTCTCACCGTGGCGACCTCGAACAACGGGAACGGCGCCGTCGTCGAGGTCATCGATACCGGCCACGGCATCGCCCCCGAACATCTCAGCCGCATCTACGATCCTTTCTTCACCACCAAGGCGGCGAAGAAAGGCACCGGCCTCGGCCTCTCGGTCACGTATGGGATCATGCAGGAGCACGGCGCGTCGATCGAGGCGCTTTCCCGCCCCGGCGAAGGCACCTGTTTCCGCCTCGAATTCCCGGCGATCCGCAAGGCCGTGAAGGCCGCGCAGCCGGACAGCGTCGAGTCGGGCGTATAACACGAAATGCTGGCAGTAAAAGAAAGAATGCAGACATCACTGAAGGGCCGCATCCTCGTCATTGACGACGAAGCGGACATTCGCGAAAGCCTCGAAACGCTCCTCGATTTCGAAGGCTATCAGGTCGACCTCGCTTCGAACGCCTCCGAAGGCGAGCGGAAACTCGAAACCCGCGCCTACGATCTCGTTCTGCTCGACCTGATGATGCCGGACAAGTCCGGCATGGAAGTCCTGCGGGACGTCCGCGAGCGCGACAAACACACCCCGATCTTCATGATCACGGCCTATGGCACGGTCGAAGCCGCCGTGCAGGCCGTCAAACTCGGCGCCAACGATTACCTCGCCAAACCCTGGGATAACGACAAGCTTCTGATCGAGATCGAGCGCGTCATCGCCGGCCAGCGCCTGGTCGACGAGAACACCCAGCTCAAGCGCGCGCTCAAACAGCGCTACAGCTTCCCCAATATCGTTGGCAAGAGCGACCGCATGCTGCGCGTGCTCGATCTCGTCACCCAGGTCGCATCGAGCCGCTCCACCATTCTCATCACCGGCGAAACCGGCACCGGCAAGGAACTGATCGCCAAGGCCATCCACGCCAGCTCCCCGCGCGCCGATAACGCCTTCGTGCCGGTCAACAGCGGAAGTCTCCCCGCGGACCTTCTCGAATCCACGCTCTTCGGCCACGTGAAAGGCGCGTTCACCAGCGCCATCAACAACAAGAAGGGCGCTTTCGAAGTTGCCCACAAGGGCACAATCTTTTTCGATGAAATCGGCACGATCGGCCAGGAGACGCAGGCCAAGCTGCTGCGCGTCATCCAGGAGAAGGAGTTCACTCCTCTCGGATCGAAC
>DASPQQ010000119.1:0-6695 GCA_035624885.1 Bryobacteraceae bacterium
ACTGGGGCCGGGATTCTGGAACGCGTTCCTGCGTCTGGCGCGCGGCAGAGTGCGCGATTGGGCGAAGCCGGTCACGCGCCTGCGGAAGAAGCTCGGTTTGCGGGAGTTGCGGAACCCCGCGCTCAATGACATGTTTTCGCCGCACGGCACGCAGGCGTGGTTTTCGCGGGTCTTCGCGGCGCGGCAGCGCGACTGGCCGGCGGACGTCGAGATCACGGGCTTTCCGTTCTACGACAAGCTGGAACCGGGGCAGGGAATGAGCGCTGACCTCGCGCGTTTTCTCGAAGCGGGGCCGCGGCCGGTGGTGTTCACGCTGGGATCGTCGGCCGTGATGGATGCGGGGTCGTTTTATCGCGAAAGCCTCGAGGCCGTGAAGAAGATGGGGATCCGCGCGGTTCTGCTGACGGGACGCGATGCGCGCAACCGGCCGGAGGGCGCGCTGCCGGAGAACGTGTTCGTCTGCGAATACGCGCCCTATTCCGAATTGCTGCCGCGCGGGGCGGCGACGGTGCATCAGGGTGGCGTGGGGACGACGGCGCAGGCGCTGCGTTCCGGCCGTCCCATGATTGTGGTGCCGTGGAGCCACGATCAGCCGGATAATGCGATGCGCGTGAGGCGGCTCGGCAGCGGGCGCATGATCCGGCGCGCGAAGTATCGCGCGGCGCGGATCGAGGCGGAACTCGGGGAACTGCTGGCGCGGCCGGATTACGCGCGGCGCGCGGCGGAGATGGCCGCGCGCATGCGTGCGGAGGATGGCGTCCGCGCGGCGTGCGACGGACTCGAACGGGCGCTTAGTTCGAAACCGCGATCGTGACGCCGGTCTGGGCGGGGAAGCCGCCGATCGAGACGAAGACCGGAAGACTGACCGGGCTGTTCAACAGCTGCGCGGGCGGGATCTGCGGGATCTGAATGTTGAGCTGCAGCAGGCCATTCACGGCGTCGGGTGTCTCTCCCGCGTACTCAACCGCTGCCTTGATGCCGTTGATCGTCACGTAGACGGGGAGAATCGGCGTGGGCAGGTTGGAGGGCGAAGTGATCGTGCCGTCGCTGCCGGCGGGATTCGTATAGCCTTCACCCGTGAGATAGAGCGAAACATACTGGCCGACGCGCGCCGGATGCGCCGGGCTGTTCAGCGTGCCATCCTGATTGACCGCGGCCGCCTGGCCGCTGCCGGTGCCGTTCGCGGTGAAGATGCCCGGCGCCGCGCCTGCCGTCGGATTGGTGGCGGTGAGGGTGTTGCCCTGATAGGTGACTGCGACCGTCGAAGTGACGCCCGCGGCCTGCGCGTACGGTATCACGGCGGCGACCTGTGTGGCGGAGGTGTAGAGAATGTGCGCGGGATGCCCGTCGAACGTGACGGAGGTTCCAGCCACCTGCGTCGGATACACGCCGCCGGAGAGCTGGCTGATGGTGGTGCTGGAGGGTCCGAGGCCGGAGCCGTAGATCACCACGATTTCACCCGGCGAATAAGCACCGGCGAGGCCGCTTGCGGCATTCGCCACGCTCAGCGACGTCGCGACCGGGGAGAGTTCGCGGACCACCTGATTGTTGCTGTCCGCCACGTAGATGTTGTTGTGCGAATCGATGGCGACGCCGTACGGGAAGTTGAGTTCGGCATTGAGGGCCAGACCGCCGTCACCTGCGAAGCCCTGGATTCCGTCTCCCGCGATCGCGATCTGGGTGCCGTTGGGCAGAACCTTCATCACCGTGTTGGTGAGGTAGTTCGGGTAGTAGAGATTGCCGGCGCTGTCCACGGTCAGGTTTTCAGCGTCCATGCCCGTGGCGATGGTATGGATGTTGCCGTCGGTGGTGATTTTGCGGATGCTCTGGCTGTAACTGTCACCGATGTAGATATTGCCGGCGGAATCGACCGCGACCGAAACGGGTGAACCGAGATTCGCCTTGGTGGCCGGGCCGCCATCGCCGCTGTTGCCGAAGGTGCCGGTGCCGGCGATGGTCGAGATGGTTCCGTTTGAAGAAATCTTGCGGACCACCGAGAACGCGTAATCGGGAACGTAGATGTTGCCGGAGGAATCAACGGCCAGAGCGCCGGGCCTGCCGAGTTCCGCGCTGGTGGCTGCGCCGCCATCGCCCGTATAACCGAACGTGCCGTTGCCGGCGACGGTGTTGATGTTGCCGTTCGACGCGTAGATCACGCGGATGCGTTCATTGCCCGTGTCGGAGATGTAAACGTTTCCCTTGGAATCGACGGCGATGCCGTGAATGTCGGAAAGTTCGGCCTGCACAGCAGGACCGTTGTCGCCCTGAAATCCGTAAGTCCCGGTGCCGGCGAAGAGGTTGATGTTGCCGTTGGAGGCTGTCACTTCGCGAATGGTCTGGGCGAGCAGCTCAACGATATAAATATTGCCGCTCGAGTCCACGGCGACGCGGGTCGGCTGATAAACGCCGGATTGCGTGGCCGGAGTGCCGTCACCGTAGTCGGCCTGATTCCCGCCGATGCCCGCGACGGTCGTGATGGTGTATTGCTGCGCAGGCAGCACTACCGCGGCCACAAACAGGCCGGCGAGGATTTTCAGAATCTTCATTCCGTTCAGACTTTGTGAGACGCCCGGAGCTTGCGGAGGGTTCCGCCGATTCGGCCCAGGATGCTTCAAGCAAGATGCTTTATGAATGATAACAGCGGACTTCTGTTGGGCTGTGGCGGAATGCGAGGCCGGCTGTGAAAGAATACGAGGCATGACGCGCCGCGAATTCGCCCGGCTGGTGGCGGGAGCCTGCGCATTCGCCCGCCGGCTGCGCGCTCAGGCGGTTCCGGATTCGTTCAAGGTCTACAGCGAAACGCCGCGTCTGCTGCTGCGTCCCGCGCGGCTGCGGCTGCTCCAGCGGGAACGCGAGAGGCGGGAGCTCCGCTGGGATCAGTTCGAGACGCTCTGGAATGCCGGCGCCGGTTTTCCGGAGATCGGATGGATCGAAGCGCTGCGCTATCAGGTGGCCGATGAACGCGAGGCGGGGACGCGCGCGGTGGCGTGGGCGGCCGGGCCAGGCGACGACATCCGGCAGATCGCGCTGATCGCCGACTGGTGCGCGCCGATCACCTCGAAAGACGACCAGAGCCTCATCTTCGGCAAACTGCGAAAAGAACTGACGGACAACAAGCCGCTCAAAACGCTGGCGGAGGCGCGGGACCGCGTTTTCGCGGCGATCGTGCTGGCCGATGCGCAGCCCGCGGCGAGCGAAAAGGCCCTCCAGCAGTTCTTCGAGGGCTTCTGGATGGGTTCGCTGATTCCGGGCCTCAGGAACGCGAAAACAAGCGTTGCCAGCCAGGATGCGTACCCGATGCTCGAAATCATGCACGCGGTGCGCGACAACCTCAGCTTCGATCTGCGCGAGACCTTCCCGAAGTGGTTCGAGCAGTACCCGCTGCTGCATCTGATGGCGCACTATCCGGCGCCGTGGCCGGGTTCGGAGAATGAATTCCGCATTCCGGCGGATGAGACCATCGAGAAGCGCGGGCCCGATGTCTGGAAGGCAACGCTCTCACGCGCCGCGGAACTGGCGATGATCGCCTACGACACGAACACGGCCTCGTCGCAATTGCTGCAGGGGTGGGTGACGAACGATCGTTTTCTCATGCGCGGCGCGGCGGGCATCGGCTATGAGTTCCTGTGGGCGAATCCCTATCAGCCCGGATTGAGTTATCACCATGTGCCGCTGGCCTTCCACGACGAAATCGGCGGGCAGTTGTTCGTGCGCTCTTCGTGGGAGGATGACGCGGCGTGGGCCGGGTTCTTTGCCGGTCAGCTTCAGTTGTTCGCCGATGGCAGCGTGAGCGCGATCGACCCGCGACTGAGCCACGAGCCGCTGGATCTCGAATCGGCTGTCGTCTTCTTCGCGCGCGACGCGAAGCGGTTCCGGGCGCCGGCTTCGAGGAACGATGTGACGGCGGAGAGCGGATTCAATATCTTCCTGGTCGGGCTGGAGCCGGGGAAGGCTTATCACGTGGAAGTGGACGGCGAAGAGATGTCGGAGGAACGCGCCGATCCGGGCGGCATCATCTATCTGTCGCGCGTTCCCGCCGGGGCCGGTGTGCGGCTGAATCCCATGCCGGTGATTTCATAGCGTCTTCATGCTGACCGTTCTGCTGCTGATTGCATCCAACACATTCATGACCTTTGCGTGGTACGGGCACCTGAAACACCGCGACGCGCCGTTGTGGGAGGCGATTGTGGTGAGCTGGCTGATCGCGTTCGGCGAGTACTGCCTGCAGGTGCCGGCCAACCGCATCGGCTACGCGCGCTTCACCGCGTATCAGCTCAAGATCATCCAGGAAGCGATCACGCTTCTGGTGTTCTTCGTGTTTGCCTACTACTACCTGGGCGAGAGCCTGCGCTGGAACTACACGGCGGCGATCGGATGCATTTTCGCCGCGGTGCTGTTTGCGTTCTGGGGACGTTAGCCCTAAAACGCC
Source organism: Bryobacteraceae bacterium (assembly GCA_035624885.1). Taxonomy (GTDB): domain Bacteria; phylum Acidobacteriota; class Terriglobia; order Bryobacterales; family Bryobacteraceae; genus BOG-234. Next base: position 4,430 of record DASPQQ010000119.1, read on the forward strand.
CAGCGCCACAGGCTGGCGCCGACGGTGTAGCCCGCTCCCACAGCGGCGGTCAGGACGAGATCGCCTTTCTTCAGACGTCCCTGCTCGATGGCATCGCGCGTCGCGAGCGGAATGGTGCCGGCCGTCGTGTTGCCGTACTTGCCGATGTTGATCATCACCTTTTCGGGCGGCAGGCCGAGTTTATCGGCGCAGGCCTGGATGATGCGGCGATTGGCCTGGTGCGGGATCAGAAGGTCGACGTCGGCGGGCGTCAGACCATTGCGCGCCAGCAGTTCCGAGCAGACCTGCTGCATCTTCTGCACGGCGAATTTGAATACCTGCTGGCCTTCCTGGTGAACGTAGTGCAGACGCTTTTCCACCGTTTCGGCAGATGCGGGCAGGCGGCTGCCGCCCGCGGGCATTTTGAGATAGTCGCCGCCCGAGCCGTCGATTTCGCCCATGAAATCGATGAAGCCGAGATTCTCCTCGCCTTCCGCGACTGGTTCGATGATCACGGCTCCGGCGCCATCGCCGAAGAGCACGCAGGTGGCGCGGTCCCTGTAATCGATGATGCGGCTCATGGTGTCGGCGCCGATCACCATCACGCGCCTGTGCGTGCCGGCTTTGATGAAGCTCGCGCCGGTCACAAGGCCGTACACGAAACCGCTGCACGCGGCGACGAGGTCAAAGCCCCAGGTGTGATGTGCGCCGAGATTGTTCTGTACAAGGCAGGCGGTGGAAGGAAACAGCATGTCCGGCGTGACCGTGCAGACGATGATGGCGTCGAGATCGTCCGGGCCGATGCCGCGCGAGGCCAGCGCGGCTTTCGCCGCTTCCGTGGCCAGATCCGAAGTCGCCATCTCCGGCGAAGCAATATGGCGTTCGCAGATGCCGGTCCGGTCGACGATCCACTGGTTGTTCGTCTGGACCATCTTTTCGAGATCTGCGTTGGTGAGGACGCCGGGAGGAACGTAGCATCCGAGAGCCGAGATTTTGGGTTTGAGGGCAGCCATTCGTTAGTCTGGGATCGTGGACGGAGTCCGTTGATTCACTTGTGTAATGTGAAAGTAATCTTCCATTATGTTCGATCCGGGTGAAGCAAGCGAGAATTTTCTCAAACCCGTCAACGTAGCGAGCGCGCTGTTCTTCGAGACGCCGCAGCAGATCTTTGCGCGCGTGCATCGTGAGATCCGGCCGCGTACGCCCGCGCCCGCGGTCGACGTCGAGTACAGGCGCTTCGCCAACGCCAACAGCCAGATCCGGCTCGAGGCGGGCCGGCTGGCGGTGACCATCACGGATCTGCTGGCGGCGGCGCCCGCGCCCGTGACGGAAGCGCTGGCGCATATTCTGCTGGGCAAGCTTTACCGGCGGCCGGCGGCGCGGCAGTACGCCCACCGCTATCGCCTCTATCTCAACCGCAAGGACGTGCGGCGCCAGATCGGACTGCTGCGCCAGGAGCGGGGCAGGAAGATCCATACGGGTCCCGAGGGCGAACTCTACAATCTCGAGGAGATCTTCGAAGAGCTGAACCGCGCGCACTTCGGCGGGATGATGGCGCGCCCCGCCATCGGCTGGAGTCTGGTGCGTTCGAGGACGCGGCTCGGCCATTACGACCCGTCCCACAACACGATCGTGATCAGCCGGATCTTCGACGACGCGCGCGCCCCGCGCCTCGCCCTCGAATACGTGATGTTCCACGAGATGCTGCATCTGCACTATCCCGTGGATCACTCCGGCGCGCGCCGCTGCGTCCATACGCCGGAATTCAAGGCGCACGAGAAACAGTTCCCGCAGTTCCGGGAAGCCAGAGCGCTGCTGAAGAAGCTACTGTAGGGCGTCGTTCAGAACCGCGGCGAGCCGGTAACCGGCGGTTGCCAGTTGCTGGTGGATCGTCTTGAGCGCGAGATCCATATAGTTCTGGTTGATGGTGATGTTCATCTCGGCCATCCGGGCGCGGTCGGCATTGCAGGAGGCTCGGTCGGCGAGGCCGGCGCTCGCCGTGGCGACCTGGACAGGAGGAACCAGCAGGCCGTAGACGAGACTGATGGCGAGTTTGTGGGCTTCCCACGTCCAGGCTTCCACGTCGATTTTCTCGGCCATCAGTTGCTTGCCGGTGCCGGAGAATTCATCGTCGAGCATGGAGGCCAGCTCCATCCCGGTGAGCTTCCTGGTCTGCAGTTCGTGCGTGATCAGATCGTAATCCCAGATCCCGTGCAGCGTGGTCGGCTTCTCGAGAAACGGGAGCCGGTAAGACGTGCAGTTGCCGCCTTCATCGTGATTCTCGCTG
>DASPQQ010000120.1:0-2821 GCA_035624885.1 Bryobacteraceae bacterium
GCCGCCATCGAAATGGACGGCGGCGCGGAGGCGCCCATCGGTTTCGACCTGGCGCTCTCGCCGAAGCCCCGCGGGATGCACACCGCGATCTGGGACAACATGCAGGAGAAAGCGTCGGCCATCGGCGGACTGCTGAAGCGCATCGACGCCGGCCGGGTTCTGCCCGGCGAAGGCGAAGCCGACATCGAACCGCTCATGAAGGACGGCGTCCCCGGCTTCGGGCTCCGCACCGTCATGACCCGCTATTTCGACTACCACCATACGCAGGCCGATACCTTCGACAAGATCGTCCCCGACGAATTCCGCCGCTGTACCGCCGCCATGGCCGTGATGAGCTACGTGCTCGCCGACTGGCCGTAACGCTCACGCGATAAGCTATACACGCGAGGGTTCACGGCTATGAAAAAAATAACGGCGGTCACATTCACTCTGGTTTTCGCTGCGGTTTCCGGGGGGCAGAATCCGCCGGCCGTCGTGTCCGGCCCCGTCGGGCCGAGCCCGTATAACGTGATCCGCGGATGGCACAAACCGTTCGCCGATCCCGGCTACGCCTTTGGCGGCAGCTCCGGCGTGTGGGCCGAATCGCCCGACCGCATCTTCATCCTGCAGCGCGGCGAAGCGAAACTGCCCGATCCCCTCCCGGCCGGCTATCTCGGTTTCGCCGGGTCGGTGAACAACATCAACGTCCTCAGCGCCACCAAACTGCGCGTCTTCCGCCATTGCCTCTATACGCTCGATCGCAACGGGAAGCTGAAGGAACAGTACTTCCAGTGGGATTCCACCATCTGCGAAGGCCCCGGCGAAGAAGGCCCGGGTCCGCACCGCATCCGCATCAACCCCTATGACCCCGAACATCGCCTCTGGGTCGTGCAGGAAACCTTCAGCCAGATCTTCATCTTTTCGAACGACGGCAAGCGGCTCCTCAAAACGCTTGGCGAAAAACGCGTGGAAGGCACCGATGGCAAACACTTCGGCAAGCCGCAGGATGTCGCCTTCCTGCCCGATGGCCGCGTGCTGATTGCCGACGGTCTCGACAACAACCGCGTGATGATTCTCGACAGGGATCTGAACTACATCGGCGAGTTCGGCAGCAAGGGCAAAGGCCCGGGCCAGTTCAATGCGGTTCACGCCGTTGCCACGGGACCCGAAGGCCGCGTCTTCGCGCTCGACCGCTCCGGCGGCCGCATCAACGTGTTCCGCACCACCTCCGATCCGGCGAAGTTCACTTTCGAAAAATCCTTCGACGGTTTTTCCCTCCCGCTCGACATCCTCGTCAACGACGACTGCATCTGGGTCACGGATCTCAATCCGCTCCGCTTCAACAAGCTCGACTTCAACGGCAACCACCTCTACACCTGGATGGTCCCCCGGGAACTGCCGGATGGTTACATCGAAGTCCACACCTTCTCGGTGGACTCCGAGGGAAACCTTTATGGCGGCGACAACCAGTACGGCCGCACGCAGAAGTTTGTTCCGAAGCCGGATGCGGATCCGAAGCTTCTGATCAAGGCGCCCTGGCACGCGAAATAAGGCAAATCTCAGGCACGCAACGTGCTCTTCGGCTGACCTTCCGTTTCCGGTCAATTCGGTGCAGCGAGCCCCGAAAGTGGCCGGTTATCACGGAAGTACGATGAAATTCCACACTGCATTCACGCCGGCTCGAATCAGCGAACGGCTGCTTCTGCGCAGAACCGCTCACTGAGAAACAGCCTGGCTGCGTGTCTTCGCGCGGAGTAACTCATGCATAAGTGAGTGCTCGCTGACTTACTTCAGAGGCTAGTCGAAAGTAAAGGAGATTCATGTCTTTTATCAGGGAGTTCAGGATTTATTTATCGCTCGTTCCGCTCGTGCTCTGCGGCGCATCGGGGCCGCTGCGCGCCCAGAGTCTGGATTGGGAAGGCCAGACCGGGGTTCTTCTCACGCCTTTCGCTTATACTGCGCCCTCCGACGCCAACAAGGCCGGCCTGCCGGTCGTCGGATTTCATTTTCTCGATGCCGGCAGCGTGCTCGGCGACTTCGAAACCATCTCGGTCACCGAGGGTTTCGTCAAACACATCGAACTCGGTTACACCCGCACCATTCAGGAAGCTGGAAGCAACGCCGCGCTGAGTCCGCTCTGGACGGCGGGCTTCAACATCGCGCACGGCAAGGTCAATCTGGTTCCCGAAAACGTGAAGAAGCACAACTGGGTGCCTGCCATCGCCGCCGGCTTCGTGGCGCGGCAGGGCGACCAGAACGTGAGCGGCGCGCTTCTCACGCCGCACAGGAACTATACGAACGGCGATTTCTATGCTGTCGCCACCAAGACCATCACCCAGACGAAGAAAGTGCCGATCCTGCTGAGCTTCGGCGTGAAAGGCACCAATGCCGCGGTGCTGGGCCTTGCGGGCAACGCTCCCGACTGGAGAGCCCGCATGTTCGGCGCCGGCGCATTCGTCTTTACCGGACCGCACAAGACCAGCATCATCCTCGCGGCGGAGTTCGTGCAGGAACAGAAGGCGATTCTCAATCTCCCGTCCGCCGACATTCCAACCACGATCGCTTACGCGCTTCGCTTCGTGCCGCGCAGCGAGACGAAGTTCAACGTCGATCTCGCGGTCGCGCAGGTGGCCAACCGCATCATTCCCGGCGTGAATCTCAATGCCCGCGCGCAGTTCGGCATGGGCGTCTCGTACGGGTTCTAGTGAACCGTCTCAGTGATTAGGTAACCTTTTGCGTGCAGCACACGCCTGGAGGTTGTGCCACGCTATAGAGACTTGCTGCAGATCACCGAGGTTCAACGGGAAGAGCTCACAAAATGGTCGCAGTCGCGCACGTTGCC
>DASPQQ010000121.1:0-8878 GCA_035624885.1 Bryobacteraceae bacterium
CGTATCGAGCAGCGAATAATCGTTGCCGCGCCGCAGCTCGAGCGTCACTTCGCCCGTCACCGCCCGCGCCACCCACCGCTGCGCCGTCTCGCGCAGCATCATCGCCTGCGAATCGAACCACCGGCCCTGATAGAGCAGCCGTCCCAGCTTCATCCCGTTGATCCGGTACTGCTCGATCGTGTCCTCGTTGTGAATCCCGGTCACCAGCCGCTCATATCCGATAAACAGCAGCGCCATCCCCGGAGCCTCATAGATCCCGCGGCTCTTCGCCTCAATGATCCGGTTCTCGATCTGGTCGCTCATCCCCAGCCCATGCCGCCCGCCAATGGCATTCGCTTCGAGCACCAGCTGCACCGCATCCTCATACTGCACGCCGTTGATCGCCACCGGCACCCCTTCTTCAAACCGCAGCGTCACGGTCTCGGGCCTGATCTCCACATCCTCGCGCCAGAACGGCACGCCCATGATCGGCGCCACAATCTTCACGCCTTTATCGAGGTGCTCCAGATCCTTCGCCTCATGCGTCGCGCCCCAGATATTCGAATCCGTCGAGTACGCTTTCTCCACGCTCATCTTGTAGCTGAGCCCGTGCGCATTCATGTACTCCGACATCTCTTTGCGCCCGCCCAGCTCATCGATGAACCTCTGGTCGAGCCACGGCTTGTAAATCCGCAGCGCCGGATTGGCCAGCAGCCCATACCGGTAGAACCGCTCGATATCGTTCCCCTTGAACGTCGACCCGTCGCCCCAGATATGAACGTCGTCTTCCTTCATCGCGATCACCAGCATGGTGCCGGTCACCGCCCGCCCGATCGGGGTCGTATTGAAGTAATGCACGCCGCCAGTCGAGATATGGAACGCACCCGCCTGCAGCGCCGCCAGACCCTCGGCCACCAGCTGCTTGCGGCAATCGATCAGCCGGGCTTTTTCTGCCCCGTATTTCAGCGCGCGCTTCGGAATGTCCTCGTAATCGGGTTCATCCGGCTGTCCCAGATTCGCCGTGTAGGAATAAGGAATCGCCCCTTTGGCGCGCATCCAGTGAATGGCCGCGCTCGTATCCAGTCCGCCCGAAAAGGCCAGCCCGACTTTTTCGCCCGCCGGCAGGCTTTGCAGAATATTTCCCATTTGTCAGACCAAGGATAACGTGGCGATCGTGACAGAACGATGTCCGTGCAACAACCCCGGTCCCGGCCCGGGCAATCACGAGATCAACACCTCATAGGTCTCATGGTTCCCGATCCAGAACCACAGGAATCCATCAGGCCGTCTGACCGTGAGAGCCCGGCCCCAGCCGTGTACCGGCCTTCTTGAACTGGAGCGACGGATGCTGCGGATTTGCCTTTAATAGCGAGAACTGCTTATCAGCACGTTCGCGGATGTCAGGCGGAAGCGAATCGTATTCCCGCCGGAAATCCCGGGTTGTCCGGTGCATTCGCTGGAGCGGTCGAATGCTGCCACTCTTCTCCTCGTCCAGCGCCCTCTGAATAGCGTCGTCGAGCCGGCCCGCGGCGAGGTCCGATGCGATGCGCGTATCGATCGACTGCGGGTGATGTTCGTCCAGCCACACGTACACCTTTTCCCGCTCGCGGGGAGTCAGCGCATCGATCGCGCGTTCAATCTCCTCCAGGGTGTCGAGAGGCATGACTGCTGCTCACATCTTAGCTTGCTTCTGTTACGGTGAATCAAATCATGCCTGCCGACCTCCGCGACGTCCTCCTCGAAACCTGGGCCGTCAACGACGCCATGAATCAGCTCCTCCTCGCCCACCTCAACCCCAAAGCCTGGCGCGCCAAACCGCCTTCCGCCGGCCCGCGTGAAGGCCGCACCATCGCCGCGATTTTCTCCCATCTCCACAACACCCGCGTCAGCTGGCTGCGCAACTCCGCCCCGCACCTCGAAGCTCCCGCGCTCCTCAATCCGGCGCACTCCACCATCAAACAAACGTCCGCGGCCCTGAAAAAAAGTTCGAAGCAATGCCTCGCGATGCTCACCGGCGCGCTCTCCTTCGAACCCCACCGCCGTGTCACGAAATTCGTCCGCGACAGCTACGTGCAGAAATGGCCTGCCGGCGGCACCATGTTCGCGTACATGTTCTCCCACGAAGCCCATCACCGAGGGCAGATCATCCTTCTCGCGCACCAGCTCGGCTGCCGCCTGCCGGTCCCTGCGGCTTACGGCATCTGGCACTGGGAAAAACTCTGGAAACAGGAGGGCTTCAAAAGGCCGCGCTAAATCCGGGCCAGCCACTCCCGCATCGCATGGGTCAGTTCCGCGGGCCGTTCGATCGGAGCCATATGATCCGCGCGTCGTTCAGTAATCCAGGTAAGAACAAAGGCGGAATCCCATTCAATCTGTCCCGAAACCACGGGCCCGTTCGAACCCGCGGGCGAAGTTGTCTACTCTGTAACACCATTCGGCACCGCCCTCGCCGCAACCCACATCGGCCCCGGGAGAATCACGATGCCATCGCCTTCTGGGCGCGCCAGCACGGCCACCGGCTCGCTGGCGTTTCATGGGAAATCTACGGTGACTGGCAAGCTGACCCCTCACAGCTCCGCACAGATATCTTTCATCTGATCAAGGTCTTGCCGTGATTCCCCTCCACCCGTTTGCACCCATCGCCCGGCCGTGCTCGTCTATATAGACATGTACATGCGAGCCCTGCCCCTCCTGATCGCTCTCGCCGCCGCGCCCCTTTCCGCCCAGAACAACCGCGTCACCGCCCTTGCGGCCTCCCGCGACTCCCTCCACGAGCTCTCCGATTCCATCGAAGCTCTCTCCCGCAACGTCAGCCGCGCCGTCGTCCAGATCTTCTCCACCGGCTACGTCCTCCCTTCCGACGATGACGACGATACCGGCAGCACCACCGCCGGCCTCGTCACCAAACAGCGCAGCTCCGGCTCCGGCATCGTCGTCACTGCCGACGGCTACATCATCACCAACAATCACGTCGTCAGGAACGCGCGCCGCGTGCGCGTCCAGCTCGTCTCGCCGCCCGATAAGCCCGGCAACGCCAGCGACGCCGCTCTCCACGCCCACGGCCAGCTCCTCGAAGCCCGCGTGGTCGGGGTCGATCGCGAAGCCGACCTCGCCGTCCTCAAAATCAACGCGCCCTCCCCGCTCCCCACTCTCCGCCTCGCCAATTCCGACGCTCTCCGCCAGGGCCAGGTCGTCCTCGCCTTCGGCAACCCGCTTGGTCTGGAAAACTCCGTCTCGCTCGGCATCATCAGCTCGCTCGCCCGCCAGATCAAACCCGACGACCCCATGGTCTACATCCAGACCGACGCCCCCATCAACCCCGGCAACAGCGGCGGCCCCCTTTTGAACGACTCGGGCGAAGTCATCGGCATCAACACGTTCATCATCACCCAGTCCGGCGGCAGTGAAGGCATCGGCTTCGCCATCCCGAGCAACGTGGTCAAAAACGTCTACGATCAGATCCGCAGCGACGGCCACGTCCACCGCGGCGAAATCGGCGCCACCGTCCAGAGCGTCACGCCCGAACTCGCCGCCGGGCTCAGCCTCGCCGAAGATACCGGCGCCATCGTTGCCGACGTCACCCCGGGTGGTCCCGCGGACCACGCCGGTCTCCAGACAGGCGACATCGTTCTCACCCTCAACGGCAAGCCCATCCAGAACGCCCGCCAGTTCGTCATCGGCCTCAACAACATCCGGCTCGACAATGAGGCCGATATCCAAGTCCTGCGCGGCAATGACAGGCTCGAAGTGAAAGTCAAAGTCCAGGAACGCGACGACGATCCGTTCCGCTTCGTCGACCTCGTCAAACCCGAAGACAACCTCGTCTCGCGGCTCGGCATCGTCGGCGTCCCCATCACCGCCAATGTCGCCAGACTCCTCCCCGATACCCGCAAACCCTACGGCATCATCGTCGCCGCGCGTTCCGGCGAATCCGACTACGCAGGGCAGGGAGGGCTCAAACTCGGCGACATTATTTACAGCGTCAACACCACGCCCGTCTCCACGCTCGACGCTCTCCGCTCCGCCGTCAACGGCCTGAAAGTCACCGACCCGCTCGTCCTCCAGATCGAACGCAGCGGCAAACTCGTCTACCTCACGCTGAGCGAGGAATAGCCATTGCCCCGCCTCTTTTTGAAAAACGGGGACTCGTTTTTTCGGCACAAATCCCGGGATTCTTTCGAATAGTCGGGCCGAAAATAGGTTGTCTCTCTTGTAAATGGATTTCGCTCGCAGCTGCACCGGGCACCCAGGGACAGACACCTTTTCCGCGCCCAGCACACCAGCGGTCAGCCTTGTCCCCGCGATGCTCAGTCACCGAGCACAGCCAGTGGCCGAGGCTGTCTGTCCCTCCAGCCGCCCTCGATCGAAGAAATCACTAACGCCCAACCAGCCTCAACAGCCACCACGCGGCCAGCGCCGCGCCGATATTTTCATGTCCCCGCGTGACGATGAAGGCGTCATCCCGCTGAACTGTCCCGGTTTTTCAAGGATGGACACGCGGCTTCAGCCGCGTCTGGCTTTTACCTGAACCGCTTCCGGTACGCGAAATCCAGCGACACATACCCGTTCTCTTCGCGCGTCAGAATTGCGCCCCACGTCCGGCTGAAACTCCACTCCACGCGAATCAACTGCGTGTTCGTATTCGAGACATCCGACACATACGTGAACAACAGCGAAGGCATCACTTCCTGCTCAATCGTCAGCCGCGCTTCCGGAACCCCCGTCACGCCTGTCAGCTGCGGATCGATCTTGATCCGGCTCACCCCGAAGAACCGTTCCAGCCGCCCCGCCGCCGGATTCGCCAGCGCCTGCCCCAGCAGCGCATTCCCATTGAGCTGCTGAAAGTTCGGCGATTGTCCCGTATCCGTCGCCAGTGTCGCGCTCGTGGGCGATCGCCCTGTCGCGAGCAGCGCCACAATATCGGCAAACTGCAGCGGCGGGTCGGACCGGTAACTCAGATTCAGCTTGTTCATCGGTCCGGCGATCGTCAGCGTCACCGTGACGCCGCGCGCCTTCGTCTCGATGTCCACATTCAGCACCGGCGCAATCCTCGCCGGGTCGGAAAACGTCAGCGCCGCCTGTGAAATCGTGTACTTGTTCCCGAAAAACACCATGTCGCCATGCGTCACGTTGATGCGCCCGAGCAGCGCCGGGCTGGTTACCGTGCCGCGCAGCCGCAGATTCGCATCCGCCTGCACGCCCTGCGCGACATTGGTTTCGAACACCACGTCGACCGCCGTTTCCACCTGGATATCGAGATTGACGTTCGACGCAAAGCCCGTATTCGCCGCCACCGTGCGGATCGGGTTCGACGCCTGCACCAGAATGCTCGCCGCGTCCGATTTCGGCGTGATCGCCACCCTCCGCACCGTGACCTTTCCCGATGCTTCGCTGCGCTGCTCCGTACCCGCGAACGTCAGATCGGCATCCGAAACCGAACTGATCCCTTCCGGATACCGCACCCGCACCCCGCGCGCCTTCGCCTCCATCCGGAACGCAACCAGCCCGTCCGTCAGCGACGCGAACCCGGTCATCTCCACCGTCCCGCCGCCGCTCTCGCCGGTCAGCGACTGAACAGTCGCCCGCGTGCCGCTGAATGTCGCCACGCCCTTCACATTCGCCACTCCGTTGGAAAACCCCGCATAGTGAAAATCGCCATTCCGCAGTTCAAGCCGCCCGCTGAAGTCCGGCTTGTCGAACGTCCCGCGCAGCGTCGCATTCATCGTGATCGTCCCCGCGGCCGTCAGATCCGGCTCCCACGATTTCGCGAGCGCCGTGTTCATCGTCCCGCGCAGCGTCAGATCGAGCGGCGCGTTCTCGCGCAGCGCAATCTGCCCGCCCGCTTCCATATCCGTCTCCGGGCCGCGGAAATGCGCCGCCTCCACCCGCACCACGGAGTTTGCCAGTTGCATGTGCACCGGGCCGTCGTTGGCAATGGCAAACCCATGCAGATTCCGCTGCGCCTGCGCGGTCGCCGGATGCAGTTCCACCCTGCTCAGCTCAATCGCCGCGGTCAGCTTGTCCGGTGTCCCCGCCGGGCCGGTGAGCGTAATCTGGCCCTCCACCGATCCATCCACCAGCGTGGCGGCCTCCGGTGTCTTTTCCCGCGGGTTCAGAATCGCATCCACGTTCGACAGTTTCACTCCGGAGACCGTAATCTTCGCCGCCACCGGATAATCGCCTTCGAGCCGGATGGTTCCATCCGCCCGGATCGATGCGTTCGCCGCATTCGACGTGAACTCACCGCTGAATACGCCATTCTTCGTCGCGCCGCTCAGGTGCGCCTCACCGAAATTGCGCGTCCCGAGAGCCAGCCCCGAAGCCGTCACCTCCCCGCCGATCTCTTCGATCGTGAACTGCCTGCCATCCGGGCTCAGCGCCACCGTGCCATTCACCCGCATCCGCGCCGTACCGCGAATCTCCGGCGCCCGGCTGCGCACCAGCGCGATCTGATCGAGCGCCATGGTATTGCCGGCGGCGTCGAACTTCACTTTCGAACCGTCCAGCGTGGCCGCGATCGAAAGCCGCTTCGCGCCCGCATTCACCGTCGCGCTCGCCTGCGAAGGGCCGCCGGCGCGGTACCGCGCTTGCCCGCTGACCGAATCGAACGGCTCGCTCCACGCCTGCCCGTTGGCCAGCGTGAAATCGCCCGTAATCTGGGGATCTCCCACGGTGCCGTCGATCTGCCCCTTCGCCGCCAGTGTCCCGCTCAACGGCACATCCGCGCGCTCCGCCATCGCGAGCAGCTTCGCCACGCTGGCATTGGCAATCTGGAAATCCGCCTTCACCGGCGAATGCTCGTCCGGCTTCCAGGCTCTGAGCCCCAGCGAACCCTTCACATCCGCCTGCAGGCCATTCCACGCGACCGAGGCCTTGTCCAGCACCAGCCCGCTGTCGGAAGCCGTGAAATCCCCCTCGACAGAATCCACGTGTTCATTCAGCTTCCCGTCTTTGAGCTCGAGCCCGTTCAGCGCGGCATGTCCCGTGACACGCGGATCGGCCAGCGAGCCGGTCAGCGATCCTTCAAACGACCCCGCCGCCGCGCGCAACACCGGCGGAACCGCAAAGAGCGGCTTCAGCTCATGGATGTCCCGCGTCTGCGCCTTCACATCCAGCCGCTGATTCGGAACCCCGGAAAACTCGATTCGCGACGCCGGCAGCGCGATCCACGAAGGATCGAACGTCAGCCGCTGCGCCGCGCCGTCGAACCGCACCGCGATCTGGCCATGCACCGGCAGCCGGTTCTCCATCGGCGCGACGGTCACCTGCGCGTCGGCCAGCACATTGTGGAATTCGCGCTCGCTCAGATTCCCGCTGGCCTCAAACGGCCCCGAGACCACGCCGTTCCAGGGCAGCGGCTTCACATTGGCCACTCCGGTCAGCACTTCGGTTCCGAGGTCCGAAACCTCGCCGCTGATGTGGAACCGCTTCAGTTCGCGCACCTCGCCCGCGGCCCGCAGGCTCCCGCCGAGCGCGGCGAGGCGAATCCCGCTCAGCCGCACCTGATCCGGCGTGGCCACGAAACTTCCGTTTGCGCTGATATCCTGCACCTGCCCGTACCCCAGCCCGGAACCGCGCGCATTGCCGGTCACCCGGAAGTCGTGCATCGAAACGAACCGCCCCGTGCCCTCGACATCCACCTTCCCCGTATGCCGGAAGTTGACCAGTTGAAACACCCGGTCCATCTCCTCCATCGCGATTCGCGCCCGGTACGCCGCGCTCACCACCGGATCCCCGAAGTGATCGACCACCAGCCCCGTCAGCGTGATCTCCGAATCGCCCGTTTTCACCACCGCGGAAGAACTGGTGACCCGATCCTTCTCCACAGCGACGTCCGCCTGCAGCGAAACATCGAGCGGCCGAATCCCCGCAATCTCCAGATGCACCGGCGCCACGCCCACCTTGCCCGAGTACTGCATCTTCGCCGGATCGAAATGCAGCAGCGCCAGAAGATTCTCGCCGCGCCCGCTCCACGGCACCGGCTCCGGCGGGCGCCCCGCGACATCCAGCACCAGCACCCCGTTATTCACCGCAAAACGGCCGATCTTCAGATCGACCACCGTGCCCTTCACCTTCGTCTTCGGCGGACGAATATTCGTCGTCCCATCCGCCATCACCATCAGGTGCCCGCGCGGCGCCTCCACGTCCACGCGCGCCACGCTGAAGCTGCGCTCGACGAGCGAAATGATCTTGAGTCCGATCGAGGCGTGTTTCACGTAGAGCAGGGGAGCCTGCGCCGGCTTCATATCCTCCTCCGTTCCGTGAATCGTCAGATCGTCGAACTCCGCCGTGAGCCGGCTCCACGTGAAGTGAAAGGCGCCGATCTCAACCTTCCCTCCGGTCGCCCGCTCCGCTTCTCTGACGATCCGCTGCCGCACCTGCTCGCGGAACCAGTCGCTGCGAATGGTCAGCACGCCCGCCGCGGCGGCCACCGCCACAACCCCGGCTCCCGCAAGCGCGATGGAGGAAGCTTTCATTTCGCCAGCTCCGTATCCTTATAATCGATCCGCGTCCGCCGGCGCTGGTCTTCGAGCCACGCGTCCAGTTCCTTGTCCGCGCGCTCATCGGCGGCTTTCTGGTCGGCCGTATCGCCGGACCGGAAACGCAGATCGATGAAGGTCAGCAGGTCCGCCTGGCGCGCAAAATCCTCGCGCAGTTGCGCCTCCGTCAGCCCGTACTTCGCCAGTTCCGCCTCCATGGCCTCATGCGACGGATAGTCCTTCACGAACCGCCCCATCATCTCATCGAGCCGCGCCGCCGGCACTCTCGGATAATGCCCCACTTCCATTTCGCGTTCAATCAGCCTCTGATCGATCAGCCGCTGCGCCATCGCTTTCCGGTTGGCCAGACTCAGATCCACCGGCTCCCGGTTCTGAAACGCCGTCAGCCGGATGCGCAG
>DASPQQ010000122.1:0-7539 GCA_035624885.1 Bryobacteraceae bacterium
GATGTGCTGGACGAAGCTCCTGTTGTCTTCAGACAGCGGCAAACCGCTTCTCGACTTCCGCCCAGTTCACCACGCCCCACCACGCGGCGAGGTAATCGGGCCGGCGGTTCTGATACTTCAGGTAATACGCGTGTTCCCAAACGTCGCAGCCCATCACCGGGTTGATGCCTTCCATGAGCGGGCTGTCCTGATTGGCGGTGGAAATGATTTCGAGCTTCCCGCCCTTCTTCAGCAGCCAGGCCCAGCCGGAGCCGAAACGCCCCACGCCAGCCGCCTGGAATTTTTCCTTGAACGCGTCGAAGTTGCCGAACGAGGCATTGATCGCATCCGCGAGCGCGCCACCCGGAGCCGCCGGACCGCCCGGAGCCCGCATGATGGTCCAGAACATCGAGTGGTTGATGTGGCCGCCGCCGTTGTTGCGCACCGCCGTCCGGATGGCTTCCGGCACGATCGCGCAGTTGTTGGCGAGCAGTTCCTCGATCGTCTTCCCGGCGAGTTCGGGAGCCGTCTCGAGGGCCTTGTTCAGATTCGCGACATAGGCGCCGTGGTGTTTCCCATGGTGGATCTCCATGGTCATCTTGTCGATTACAGGCTCAAGAGCATCGTGAGCATAGGGCAACGCTGGAAGTGTGAAAGGCATACAGTTCTGATGCTACCGTTTTTCAAAAGCGGCTTTCAAATGCATGGGCGAGACGGAACATTCTTTCTTCGGCGAAGTGCGGGCACATGATCTGCAGGCCCACGGGCAAGCTCTCGGCCGTGGCGCCGCAGGGCACGCTCATGCAGGGAACGCCGGCCAGACTGCCAGTGATCGTGTAGATGTCCGAGAGGTACATGCTGATCGGATCATCCACCTTCTCGCCGATTTTGAACGCCGGGAATGGCGATACGGGCGCGACGATCGCATCGACGGATTGAAACGCGTCTGTAAAATCCTTGAGGATCAGAGCGCGGACTTTCTGGGCCTTGAGGTAATACGCATCGTAATAGCCGTGGCTCAGCACGTACGTGCCGAGCATGATGCGCCGCTTCACTTCCGGCCCGAAGCCTTCGCCGCGTGTGTTC
This sequence comes from Bryobacteraceae bacterium, assembly GCA_035624885.1. Taxonomy (GTDB): domain Bacteria; phylum Acidobacteriota; class Terriglobia; order Bryobacterales; family Bryobacteraceae; genus BOG-234. The sequence continues at coordinate 1,066 of DASPQQ010000122.1, forward strand.
TGATACATCCCGCTCAGCGTGGAAGAATCCGGGGAGCGGTAACCGTAGCGCGCGCCATCGAAGCGCGCCAGATTCGAACTCGCTTCGGCGGTGCAGATGATGTAGTAGGCCGAAACCGCGTAATCGGTCGAGGGCATGCTGACGTCGCGAACCTCGCAGCCGAGGCGCCGCAGTTCGCCGATCGCTTTGTGGATCAGATCCGCCGTCTCGCCGGTCGCATGCTGCATGTACTCGACCGGAACCCCGATCTTCATGCCGCGCACGTTGCCCTCGAGCGAATCCGCGTAGTGCGGCACCGGCGCCGAGGCCGAAGTCGAATCCATGGGATCGCGCCCGGCCATCACCTCGAGCAGCGTGGCCGAATCCTTCACGGTGCGCGCAAACGGACCGATATGATCGAGCGAACTGCCGAACGCCGTGAGGCCGTAGCGCGAAACGCGGCCGTAAGTCGGGGTCACGCCGACCACGCCGCAGAAGGAAGCCGGCTGGCGGATCGATCCGCCGGTATCGGAACCGAGCGAAAGCACGGCCGTGTTCTGCGCGATCACGGCAGCCGAACCGCCGCTCGATCCGCCGGGCACGCGATCGAGCGCCACGGGATTCCGCACCGGCCCATAAGCGCTGTTCTCGTTCGAAGAGCCCATGGCGAATTCGTCGCAGTTGGTCTTGCCCAGAATCACGCCGCCCGCGGCTTCAATGCGCTGAATCGCGGTCGCGTCGTATGGCGGAATGAAATTGCCGAGGATCTTCGAAGCGCAGGTGGTCCGAAGGCCTTTCGTGAGGATGACGTCCTTGACCGCGACCGGCACGCCGGCCAGCGCACCCGGATCTTCGCCCCGCGCGATCTTCTCATCCACGGCCGCGGCCGCGGCCAGCGCGCGCTCGGGAGAGAGCATCAGATAGGCGTTGGTCTTCGGATTTTCGGCTTCAGCGTAAGCCAGATACTCGCGCGTGAGCTCGGCCGCGCTGAATTCCTTCGCGAGCAGTCCCGCGCGGATCGAATCGATGGAATGCACCTTCACCGCTCGATCACCTTCGGCACTTTGAAATACCCGTTGCCCGCGGCCGGCGCATTGGCCAGCGCTTCTTCATTCGACAGGCACTCGCGCACCACATCCGCGCGCAGCGTCGCCGTCTCCTCTTCCGGATACAGCACCTGCGCCATGGGCGCGACGCCTTCGGTATCGATCTTCGCGAGCTGGTCCATGTGGTCGAGGATGTCCCCGAGGTCATGCACCATGCGGCCAATCTCTTCTTCGGTCAGGTGCAGGTTCGCGAGGTTGGCGACGTACCGGACCTGTTCTTGAGTTAACTTCATGCCGTTTCGCGGCGGCGCGCGGCTTTATAGATTCGCCGCAGCCCCGGGTCCGCGATGTTATCTCCGGTCAGTTCGAGCGATTGCACCACGAGGTTCTCGCCGCGGTCCGCACGCTGCGGCTCAATGCGCAGCGGCATCACGCGCAGCTCGAGATCGCTCACGATCTCCGGCCCGATGGCCTTCTCCAGATTGCGCAGAATCTGGTAGCGCAGCGACCAGAGATTCTTCTTCCAGACTTCGTCCTCGACTTCAATCACCAGAGTGGTCCGGACCAGTTTCGCCGCCCGCGTGTGCGCGGCGATGCGTTTTCCGACGGCCCGTTTCCACGCTCCGCACGCAATCCTTTCGGGAGTAATGACTTCGCCCGCGATGCGCCCGATGATCCGGCTGGCCTGGTCCATTTCGAGGGAACGGATTCGATGATAGCAGAGCGTTCAAAACGCGAAGCGCGCCTGGAATTCGAGCCGCCGGTTGCTGGCGTTTCCCGAGAAAGCGCCGAAGCCGCCGGCGATCTGGTTCGACTGGCCGAAGAGCGGCGAGCCCAATACCCCGATGATCCCGCCAGGGTTGGTGTGGTTGAAAAGGTTGCGCGCCGAAACCGAGAAGGTCAGGTTGTAGTTCCTGCCGCCGCCCGCCTCGCCGACGGCCGTGGCCTGTCCTTCAAAGCCGCCGATGCCGCCGCGCCCGGCCGGACCGGCAGCAGGGGCCGCAGACACGCGCCCTGTGGACGAAGCCGTGCGCTCGGCGTTCTTGCGGAAATAGAAGGTCTTCGAGAGCCGCAGATCGACGCTGTAAAGTCCCGGCCCGTTGCCCGCGTTGCGCGGCAGAATCGCTTCGCCGGGCTTCGGGTTGGGGTCGAGCAGCCCGTAGGAGGTCTGGATCAGGCCGGGCAGATTCGGATTGGTCGCAATGCCGGGGCGGGCGTCGGCGATGGTGTCGCCGTAGATGTCGGTCGGGATCGTGATGTTGAACGGAGCGCCGGATTGCAGCGTGGCGAGCGGGCTCAGCCGGATATCCCAGAGGGTGGTGATCGAACCGCCGATGGTGGCGCGATGGCGGATATCGGTTGAGGCCCTCGCATACTCGCCGGCCGGGCTGTACTCATTCGCCGGATACGTATTAATGCTGTCCGCGTTGCTGTGGGCCGAGTTCAGCATGTAATAGCCGAACAGCGACGTGTTCTTCGTGATGCGGGTATTGATGTTGGTGACGAGCTGGTTCTGGTTGTAGAGACCCGCGGTCTCCATCTGGAGGATCGGACCCTGGCCGGGGAACGGATAGACCGGATTGCCGGCCGCGAAGGTGCCGGGCAACGGAGCGTTGATGTTCCGCGAGTCGTATTGATGGTCGGCGTGCGAGTTCGTGTACGTGATCGCCAGCGTCGTGTTGCGAGGCAACTGGCGCTCCACGCCGGCTGCGGTCTGGATCACGAACGGCGCTTTGAGATCGGAATCGAGAGTGTGAACCGCCTGCGTGGTCGGCGCCGTAAACACAGGCGCGCGAGGGAACGTCGTGGGGTCGACCTGGATGAACTGCTGCTGGCTGACGCCGTTGAAGCGTTCGGCGATGAGCACGTTCTGCTCGTTGAAGCGGTTGTAGAAGACGCCGGAGCCGAGCCGGATCACGGTCTTCTGGCGCCCGCCTTTGGCGGCTTTGCCGGGAGCCCACGCAAGAGCGAGGCGCGGCGCGAAATCGCCCGGATCGTGGATGTTGGTCTGGTTCTCGTAGCGCAGCCCGTAGCTGAAAGTCAGGTTCGGTCTGATGCGCCAGTCGTCGCCCACGAAACCGGCGATGTCGATCTGGCCGACGAGCACCAGCGGGTTGCCGACGTTGACCGAATACTGCGTGGCCGGGGCGAGCTGGCCGATGGCGTTGAGCTGCAGCGCGGCCGCGTATTGCTGGATCGAGGAAAAGACCCACGTGCCGTCGAAGCTGGCGCGCGAACTGTCCCAGATCGCGACCGCGCGCAGCCGCACGCCGGTTTTGATGCTGTGCTGGCCGTGCACGATGGAGACGTAGTTCGAGACTTCGTAGTGGTGGTGAAAGTAGTAATAACTGTTGTTGGCCGGTCCGCCGCCATAGAAGGCGCCGTCGACGATGACCGATGGATCGGTATCGGGCGAATTCTGCGTCTGGTGCTGGTGCAGGAACTGGAAATGGCTTTCGTCGACGATGTTGGGGGCAACAAGCCAGGTTTCGGTGGCCTGAAACGCGTGCTCGCGCAGGAACTGGTCATAGCCGCGGGAGGCGAGGTTGAAGCCGCCGGTGCCGTTTTCCGCGGAGGTGGTGTTGGTGAGGGCGTAGCGGAAGGTGAGCGTATGGTTCTTGCCGAACTGGTAGTCGATGCGCGGGCTGATGCGGAAGCGCCGGGCGGGGCCGGTCACGACGGCGGTAAAGGGGGTAATGGCGTAAGTCGCCGGGTTGACCGTGATGGCATCGACGATGGAGCCGTTGGCGATGTGGCGGTCGGAGACATCGACGAAGAACGAGGAGTTTTTGTTCATCGGCCCGCCGAAGCTGCCGCCCGGCTCCCAGAGGTTTAACGGCGCCTTCGCCTCCGCGTAGGGATTGCGCGAGTTGAACAGATCGTTGCCGTAGTTGAGATAAGCCTGGCCGCGGTATTTGTCGCTGCCTGGTTTGGTCAGAATTTCGGTGCGGCCGAAGCCAATGGCGTCATATTCCGGGGAAAAAGGATTCTGGTTGACGCGGATTTCGCGGATGGCGCTCTTGGCGGGCAGCGGCGCATCGCCTGCCGTGAAGCCATCGATATAGAACTGGGCGCCGCCGGTTCCGGCGGCCGGGCCGGCGAGGGCTTCGAGATCGGCCTCGAGATCGTCGGGATCGTCGGAGAGCGAATCGAGATTGTCGCCGCTCACCACCATGGCAGCCGCGCTCTGGTTGGGATCGGTATCGACCGTGACTTCGGCGGTATCCTGCACGGTGACCTGCTGGCCGGCGAGCACGAGCTGCATCTGGATATTGAGCGTGGAAGTGCCGCTGCCGATCGTGACGGTTGCGGCGTTGGGCTGGCTCAGACCGGCGGTCGAGGCCTTGACGGAATAGCTTCCGGGAGCGAGGCCGCCGGCGGTGTAGGAACCGTCCGGACCCGAAGTGATCCGGGTGGCGACGCCGCTCTCGCTGGTGATGACGATCTCGACGCCGGGAACGAGGGCGCCGGACTGATCTGTGATGACACCACGCAGACCGCCGGTATTCTGGGCGAAAAGGCAAAACGTGGCCAGCGCCCAAAGGAGAACGATTTTACGAAACATAAACAGAGCAGTAACGGACGAGCTTATCGGCTCGGGCTGCTCTGAGTCAAGGAAACGGCGTCTTTATACGACGTCTCTGTTTCTGCGGCGTCTTATACGACGTCGACGCCCATGGAGCGGGCGGTGCCTTTGACGCTGCGGATGGCGGCATCGACGTCGAAACAGTTGAGATCGGGCATTTTGATTTTCGCGATCTCTTCCACCTGTTTCTCGGTGATTTTCCCCACTTTGCTCTTATGCGGCTCGGCCGAGCCTTTGGCAATCTGCACCGCGCGCTTGATGAGAACCGGGACGGGAGGCGTCTTGGTGATGAAGGTGAACGAGCGGTCCGAGTAAATCGTGATGACGACCGGGATGATCAGGCCTTCCTGATCCTTGCCGGAAGTCTTCGCGTTGAACGCCTTGCAGAACTCCATGATGTTGACGCCCTGCGGACCGAGCGCGGTGCCGACCGGCGGCGCCGGGGTGGCTTTGCCCGCGGGAATCTGCAATTTCACTGAACCAGTAACTTTCTTCGCCATGCTGAACCTTTTCTGTCTGAATTCGTTGAACTAAGTGGTCTTCTCGACCTGGAGGAAGTCGAGTTCCACCGGTGTGGCGCGGCCGAAGATCGTCACCAGCACGCGGAGCGTATTGCGCTCGGGATTGATCTCGTCCACCTTGCCCTGGAAATTGGCGAACGGCCCGTCGATGATGCGGACGGTTTCGTTCTTCTCGAAGCTCATCTTCGGGCGCGGGCGTTCGGCCGCCGTCGCCTGGCGATACAGCATCTTGTTGATCTCGTCCGCGGAGAGCGGAACCGGGGTCTGGCCGCCGCCGACGAAGCCGGTGACGCGCGGCGTATCCTTCACGCGGTGCCAGAGCTCGTCGTTCATATCCATCTGGACGACAACGTAGCCGGGATAAAGAAGGCGCTTGCTCGTGACCTTCTTGCCGCCGCGCAGTTCGACCACTTCCTCTTCGGGGATCAGGATCTGGCCGATCTTGTCGGCGAACCCGAAGGCCTCGGCGCGGGTGCGCAGCGATTCGGCGACCTTGCGCTCAAAACCGGAATAGGTGTGGATGATGTACCACTTTTTGGTCTCGTCCTCCACGACGGGCTCGGCTGACGCCGGGACTTCGCCGCCCTCGACCGGCTGTTCGTCGATGTTGTCGAATTCGGACATGTTATTTGGAGAGGATCGAGTAGAGACGGACGACCGTCGAGTCGATGATCTGATCCACGATCTTGAAGTAGGCAGCGAAGAGAAACACGGCGAAGATGACGACGAGCGTGGTGGACTGCACCTGCAGGCGGCTCGGCCAGGTGACGCGCTTCATCTCGCTGCGGATATCGTTCAGATACGCGCGGGTCGAATCGATCCACGATTCTTTTTTTGCTACCAGTTCTTCAGCCATTTGATTTCGCTTCGCGTCGATTCTTTAAATTTCAGCTGCGCTTCAACAGGGGATTTGGCAGGGGTGGAGGGATTCGAACCCCCAAAAACGGTTTTGGAGACCGCCGGTTTGCCGTTGAGCCTACACCCCTTTCGGTGGTTCCTTTATTCAGTCTACCCCAGTCGTGGTTACTTCGTTTCCCGGTGCACGTGATGCTTGCGGCAGTGCGGGCAGAACTTCTTCATTTCGAGACGGCCGGTGGTCGTCTTCTTGTTTTTGGTGCTGCTGTAGTTCCGGTTCTTGCACTCGGTGCACTGGAACGTAATGATTTCTCTTGGCATTGCTCGTTAACCTCTTGACTAACCCAGAATTTCGCTCACGGTGCCGGCGCCCACGGTGCGGCCGCCTTCGCGGATCGCAAACCGCATGCCCTTGTCCATGGCGACCGGCGTGATCAGCTCGATCTGCAGCGTCACGTTGTCGCCCGGCATCACCATCTCCGTGCCT